>NZ_CP013379.1 GCF_001718415.1 Burkholderia pseudomultivorans
ATGGCAGTCGAATTGACGGTGGGCAGCGTGGTGGGGATCGTGATGTCGAGTACCGTGTTGAGCGCGGTGGTGAACGGCTGGGTGACGTGGAGGCTCAAACGCGGCGACCGCAAGCGCGAGGACGCGGCGAACGCGAAACGCCGCGTGCTTGCGTACCGCGATGCGGCGTACTCGCTCGAGGCATTCGCGAAACAGTGCGATGACTACTGTGATGGCATCGACCAGGCGTTGCCCGAGTACCGCGCGCACGATATGCAGGCGTTCGACCTGTTGGATCCAATCCATCTGCGATTCGAATTGCCTTCGGAATCAGTGGCGTCGGAGTTGAATGCTGAACGTATCGACCAGCTAAGGCATTTTCGCGAGGGGCTGGGCCTAAGCACGGCATGGGTTGCTGGCCAGCACCATTGGACGGGCAAGGACGACGAGTACGAGTTCGAAGTCCAACGCGCGATCTATTTCGGCTCGGAGGCCTGTCGCTTGGCGAACGCCATTCGGGCTGAGGTCGGTATCGAGCCGTATCGGATGACCGCAACGTATCTCGCTGCTTTCGAGGCTCGGTTCGACGAGCTGGCGCTGCGCTATGCGAAAAGGAAGGGTCGTCTCGCTCTGATTCCCGAACTCGAACCGCGAATGACAGGCCGGCATCCTGATCTGCCAGCTGCCGAGTCCGAGGGCGACCTGTGAAGGCTTTGGCTCAACGACGCGACGCCACCCAGGTAGCGAATTCATCGCGGCCACTGCGACGCCTGACGCCCGCCCACTTCGCGCTGTACCGCGCATACCTCGAGGGGCTCGACGAGGCGACGCTGCATGCCCACTACGGCATACCCGGGACCGACGTGCGCGTCACGCGCCGCACGCTGGCGACGTTGCGCGATACGCTGACGATTGCCGCGCGTCGCGCGCGCGACGTCGACGCCGCGCACCTGCTCCGCCTGAAGCCGGGCAGTCTGCCGCGCGACGCGCACGCCGGCGCCGTGGCCGCCCGGGAAGTGCCGACGCTCGAGGTGTTCCGGGCCGAGGTGGATCCCGATGCGTTCTACAGCGAGCGTGAGCTCGTCGCGCTGTACGTCGAAACCTATCCGCCGGCGACGTCGCCGGCGCTCGATCGCAAGGTCGCGCGCAATCGCCGCCTGCGCGATCGCCAGGACGCCGCGCTCTCGCGCATGGAGGCGAGTCTCGTCGAGGCGCCGCAGCCCGAGCACACGCTCGACGGCTGGTTCGACGCGCGCGTTGTCGCGCGGCTCACGGCCGCCGGCGTCACGACCTTCACCGAACTGCTCGCGCTGATGCGGGCGCGGCGTCAGCGCTGGTACCGCGCGGTGCCGCGCCTGGGCAAGATCGGCGCGCAGCGCATCAGCGACTTCATCGCGCAGCACCCGGACACCTTGGGCTACCTGTCGCCGCTTGCCGTGACGCCGCGCCGGCAGCTGGCCGTCGGCCACCCGGCGTTGCAGCCTGTGCCCGGCGCATTCGCCGATGTGGTGCCGCTCGAGGCGCTGCGCGTGCCGGCCGCGCTCGACGGCTCGGCCGGCCTGAACCGCGCGCCGGTGCCCGCGCACCAGGCCGAACTGAACACCGACCTGCAGGCGGTCCACGCCTGGATTTCGATCCGCGGCGCGCGCAGCGAGGCGACCCGTCGCGCGTACCGGCGAGAAGCCGAACGACTGCTGCTGTGGGCGATCGTGGTCAAGCGCAAGCCGCTGTCCTCGCTGAACACGCCGGACTGCGCCGAGTACCTCGACGTGTTCCTGCGGGATCCACAGCCGGCCGAGCGCTGGATCGGGCGCGGCCGCGTGGAGAGGTTCGATCCGGCCTGGCGGCCGTTCGTCGGCCCACTGTCCGAACGCAGCCGCGACACCGCGCGGCGGATCCTCAATGCGATGGGCGCGTGGCTGGTCGGCCAACAGTACCTGCGCGTGAATCCGTTCGCCGGTCTGCCGGCCGCGCCCTCGGTGCCGATCGATGCGACCGGCCGCACGCTCACGCGTGCGCAGTGGCAGTACGTGCTGCAGACCGTGTTGCGCCCGGTGTCCGCGTTTGCCGTCGCCGGCCACCACGGGACGAATAGCGCGACGATGGCTCGCGATGCGTTCCTGCTGTTGTTCGCCTACGCGACCGGGCTGCGCCGCGCCGAACTCGCCGCGGCGACCACCGGCGCGCTGACGCGCAACGCGCTCGATGGCGCGCTCGACGATGCGTGGAGCCTGAAGGTGATGGGGAAGGGCCGCCGCGCGCGCACCGTGCCGATGCCGCTGCGACTGATCGACGCGCTGCGCGCGCAGCTTCGCACGCGTCCGGTTCCGCTGACGCTCGAAACCGCGCCGGCCGACACACCGTTGATCGCGCACCTGGTGACCGGCGAGGCGCTGCATCCGGACGTGGTCGGGCGGCTGTTCAAGGGGATTTTTGCGCGGGCCGCCGACCAACTGGCGCTAGCGTACCCGAATGCGGCCACCGACCTGCGCCGCGCGAGCACGCACTGGCTGCGCCACACCTTCGCGAACCACGGCCTCGACGCCGGCGCCGACATCCGCGACATGCAGGAGCTGCTCGGCCACGCGAGCCTAGGGACCACGACGCTCTACACCAAGGCCGACGCGGTACGCCAGTTCCAGTCGGTCGAGGCGTTGTTCAATGCGGCGCTCGATGGCGCGGATCCGCCTGCGGCCTTGGGCGTACCGGCTGCATCGCCGCCTGCCCGGGCGGAAGCAGCCACCGCTGCCCAGCTGGTCGACGTGCACGTGACGCTGCGGGTAGAGCCGAAGCGGCCGGGCGGGCGCGGTCGCGCCCGCGTGCTCGAGCGCGTCGAGCGTGAGGTGCTGGCCGGCCTCGCGCGTACGCCGACCCGCAACGGTATGACCGTGCTGCAGGTGCCGTTCGAGAACGAAGACGCTTTCGATCGGCGCGTCGACGACCTGTTGGTTGCGATCGCGCTCACGGCCGAGCAACATCGTTGCCGATCCGAAAGCGAGGCGTGGGCGGAGGTCTCTGGCGAGCGCTGGCGCTGGTAACGACGGCCAGCGGGCACGGCGTGTTCTCCCGCCGGGTCGCATCGGGGCTGGGGCGGGGGCAGTCAACCGCCTCCGCGTAAGCGCGATTTGGAGCGGGCCGCGTAGGAGTTCAGGCCATCCGGAGGCCGGGCGGCTTTCAGGTGAAATTGGTGTCGGTGGACGCGCATGCCGGCGTCCTGAAGCTATACAACGGAACAGGCCGACACGCGACCTGTCCCGATACTGGCCGGCGGGCGACCCGGACAGATGCATCGCGAGGTGTCCCATGCCAGATGATTGGCGAGGCTGGGCGGTTTCCGCCCTCGGGCTCGTGCTGTTGCTCGCGCAATTGCGCGGCAGCAGCCCCCTGTGAACGGCGCGGCCTGGCGGCCGCGGCTATCAACCCTGTGGCCGACCGGCCCCGTCTCGGATAAGGTCACGCTGCAGGCTGTTCTGACTCTGCCTGCCCTCACGAGGGGGCGGGCCTTTTTGACGTTGGGGCGAGCGCGTCCCACGGATCGCCACCATTTAGACCCACGACTGCTGCCATGACCGCCGCCCTTTATCAATTCACCGCCACCGCCGCGCAGATATGCCCGCCGATGCCCGCCGTCGGGCCAGGTGGATGGGTCGAGTTCCTCGATCACTGGCAGACGTTGATTGGCGCGACCGCCGGCGGCTTGCTCGGTGTGGCTGGCGCCTGGATAGTCGCCGTCGCGATCTGTCGAAACCTCTGGCCAATTGTTCGAAAGCGTGGCTCGATCGACTACTGGCGCCCGCACAGTTGCAATCGCTGTTAGCCAATCTCGGTGCCGAGCTGAAAAGGCGGCAAGGCGAAGTCGACCAGTCGAACGCGGCACTCGATGCCCTGCTGATGGCCGGCTCGGCCGAAATTGAGTCGCAGATGGCGACGAGTCTCTCGGCGCTCAACAGTGAGGCCGTGGCGAAGAATTGGCAAGCCGTACTCGATGCGACGCACTTGGACACGGCCGACGCGCTCACGCGGGCGACCACTATGCTGGAGTCGGTCTGCACGGCGATCCTGATCGAGCGTGGCATTCCGCTTCCCGCCGACAAGTCGCTCTCGCCGTTGCTCAAAGAGTGCATCAAGCGTCTGGAGTTCCCGAAGCTGCCAGACCTGCAGGATGACCTGCGGAAATTGCTAGGTGGCGTGATGTCCATCTGCGGCGGGGCGGCCGCGCTGCGCACACACTTTGGCACCGCGCACGGCGCGAACAGCCATTTCGCGCCGCTCGACGCAGCGTTCGCTGTGTTGGCGAAAAATGCTTGCGCGGCCGCCGCGATTTTCTTGATCGATCGCCACAAGCATAGCGACGGGTCGCTGCCTGCAGAACTCAAGGCATGAGCAAATCTGTCCTCGTCCAGGTGCGTGCTCGGCTCGTCGAAGATCGGCGCATGTCCGACCTTAGTGACGATGACGAAGCCGACCTGGCACAACTGCTGGATGTAATCGACGACGCATTGATTGCTTTCCGCGACAACACCACGTCGGTGGTCGACGAGTATGGCAAGACCCCGATGGCGCGCCCCACCGTGACCCTGGCGTACACGGTTTTTCATCTTGAGGACAACAAAGTTCGGGAATGGGTCAGCTCGAGTTGGCGACAGCTAACGGACGCCGGGATTTTGATGTGACGGATCGAGCGACTGCAGTCCACAAGGTCGGCGCGCGCCGACCCGGAACGGCGGAAATGCGACTCGAGTGCCGGATGTGGATCGTCTGTATTGGATTGAAACGCTGGTGCCATGCTTCAAACGGGCATTGACACGACGAAATGACGTGTTACGCTATCGCAGCACGACATTTTGTCGGGTTGGGCCGGGGAGGGCAATGATGCAGAAGGTCGAAGACGGCGTGCTGTATGTGTACCGGTGCCGGGAATGCGGCCATCGCGGCAAGGTTTACTACGCTGACGACAGCCATGACGGCGAACGCGTTGCGTGTGTCCAATGCGGCGCGGCAACCAGTCTCGAGTGGGACGGGGGCGTCACGCTAGAGGTGGCCCGGCCGGCCGTGCCGACGTCGGCTGATATTCGCTCCCTGCGGCTTGGCGGACGGCGTACGCAAGGACAGATGGCGCGTCTGCTGCACGTAACCGAGCGGCAGTACCAGCGCTGGGAAGCGGGCGACAGCGCCATGCCGCCCGCGTATTGGCAACTACTGCAGCGCATCGCCGGCCAGCGACATCCCGCCGACTTTGCGATCGCGCCCGTGCCGACCCGCGGATGGGATACCCATCGTGACAAGCAGCGCGACACCATCGAGCGGGGCGACGTGGTCGAGCTGCAACCGCTTGACGGACCGCTACTGCGCGCGATCGTGTGCCTGGATCGCGTGCATGACGGCTTGGTCGACGAGGACGGTTACGGGGCGCTCGTCACCGAGTTCGTTGGTGCGGCGGATGCCGGGCAGGTATATCAGGGCTTCTTCATCGGCGAGCGCGTCACCTTCGCGCGCGCCAACGTGATCCATCTCGAGCAACGGGTGCCGTCACCCGCCGTCGCGACCAATCGATTAACAGAAGGGGGCATTCGCCATGAATAAAATCACCAAAACCTACCATGAGCTGTCGCCGTCCGAGCTTGCCGACGCGCGGCGGCTTTTCCCTGGGGTAAGCGCCGATGACCCGTACCTCTACGCGATTGTGGCCGGCAAGCTCCACCACCGGGTAAGCGCCGATGCGCCGATCGCTGTTCGTATCGAAGATGATCGTGGCCCGCACTATTTGCGGCGGGACCAGGTCGTTGCACTCTCGCCGCGAAGCAAAGGCGGACAGAAGGGAGTCGATGTTCATCTTCGGTCCGGCGACGGTCAGCCGCCCCATACGCTTTGGATCCATGCTGACCCGGACTATCTTGCCAAGCAGATCGGCTGGTAGCCCCGTCGCGAAGTTGAAGGGAGCCCTGGGATGCGCAAGGAATACGAATTGCAGACCGATGTCCTCGCGACGATCGTAGCGACGACGCTAGTAACCCCGAAGCACGACGAGTTGCTGACGGCGTTCGCCGCGCGCACGGACTTCCGCGGCGCGCGGCACGTAAAGACGCGCGACGAGTTCGGTGCGCAGCCCGCGCGCGTGATCGACGCGAACGGCCGCGAGATCGCCGCGGACTACGGCGCCTGGATCGACGTGCAGCTGGCCGCCCACGGCGGCTCGGCGCGCGCGGTGTGGTCGGCGTATAGGGAAGCCGGCTACCTTCTGGTCGAGGTCGAGCCCTTGCTGCACTACTTCATGTACGACCGGGGCGGCGATCAGGAAAACTTCGTGCAGATAGAGGTCTGGGAAGAGCGCGAATTCGTCGAGCGCGAAGTGTTCCCCCGCGATCTGTCCTGGGGACTGCCAGACGAGCACGACCTGCGCAGCGGTCAGTGCAGTGTGCCAGTCGAGAGTTTCGAGCGGCGTCTGGTCGGTGCGCCACGCTATCGGCTGCGGGCAGTCACCGACATGCAGCGTTTCCTGGCGCTGGCCGAGGAGGTGTATCGCGTGCGCCGGCAGCGTGACGGCGATCGCCTGATGGTCGAGACGAACGTGCAGACAGGCGAAACGCGTGAAGTCCGCGTCCGTGACCTCGGGCCCGGCTACCATGAGCCTCAGTGGCGCGGCCGTCGTTTCTTCGACGACTGGGCTGCGTCGAGCGCGGGCCGGGCCGGCGAGCGCATCTGCCGGCGTTGGGTGTTCAAGACCGAGGACTACGACGACCGGCGCAGCGGTCGCCACCTTGAATACGTCCCTGCCTGGACGCATACACGCAAGATCGCTGAACTGAGGAACACCTCGAAGCTGGACGCATACAGTCTGTACGGGCGGCTGAATCAGTTCGACGCGCGCATCGGCCACGCTTTCGCATGGTATTTCTACGGTCTGCACGGGAACCTGGTCCTTAGCGGGCAGATTGAGCGGGTGCTCGAGGCAGCCGAGGCTGGATTAATCGTACTGCCCGAGCACGACTACCAGGTGCTGCGCCGCTGGGGCGACGATCAGTACGGGTTTTAGATGTTGATAGGAGCGCAAAATGCGAATACTCATGACGTTGCTTGGCGTGATTGCCATCTTACCGGTGGTGTGACGTTCGGTATAGACGTGGCGGGCGAGGCCCATTAGGCGAGTACCTTGGCCGCAATCGCGTGCGGCATGGGCCTTATCGTGGTGCTTCTCGCCGTCGTCGATGAGTGTTGCTCAGTTATCGCTGCCCGGCGAAGGGCTTTCAGCGGAGCCAGGCCGGAATTCTCGCGGCGATCCAGTCAAACGTGGTGGGTGGCAAGGAGATAGACCGCGTCCCATCGTAGGTATCTGAGGCATCGAAATAGAACAATCTGCCGTTGTGGATCTCAATCGGGTCGTGTCCGGGGCGGCCACCCCAAAATACAAAAAAGTATCGCGTGGCAAGCGCCGATCCTTGCGCGTCCGCCACGACGATCTTGACTCGCTCGTTCTGATCCGCGAACGAGTCGCTGCTGCGGCCACTGCCACATACGTTGACGATATAGGTCTTCCCGCCCACTTGCTTGATCCCGCCATTCAGCTTGTCGTTGTAGTTGTAGCGCTGGCAATCGGTGTCATCTGTCGTGACGCCGCGAAAGCCGACGACGTAGAAGCAGCCGAGAAATGCCAGCGTGACGATTGCGAGCACCACGCGTTTTGTCGAGCTGAAGCGGTCGACGTTCCGAAGCAGCCTGACGACGTATAGTGCGAACAGGATCGACGTGACTCCGAGGATCAGGATCTTCACATTCGAGAGCGAAAAAATGACGAGTCCATTGCTGACCGACGCGGGCAGGAAAGCAAAGGCGATCGCGGCAACCAGGAAGAGGGCGACTATGCCCAACGCCGTTCGGAGAACGAGAGAGAGCGCCTTCATTTTTGTTCGGCTGGGCTGGGTCTGCATACGGTGTCGAATTTCAGGGTAATCGGCTTGTCGAGCTGGATGAGCCGCGGCTTGGTGTAGACCATGAAGTCGCCGCCGCGATTGTGCGCGGACCGCCAGTCCCGGTACGTCTTGTTGTGCACCGGCCAGTAGACATCCTTCGCGAGAAATTTGCGGAAAAGGCTGGTTCGTTTGTCGATCGGCTTGTTGACTTCGTTGCCGTCGGGCAGGTAATGCCACTCCTCGATGGTCGAGTTGCCCACGTTCAAGTTGCTGCCTTTGAAGAAGTCATTGATCGCAGCGAAGTAGGACAGAACCATCCCATTCTTGTTCCAGTGTCCGAGGTACTGACTCTTCGTCGGCGAATCGTCGTTAAACGAATAGCTGTCCTTGACATAGACATAGAGGTGGGTGATTTGCGCGACCGGCTCGAGGCAGAACTCCTTGTTCTTCCCCTCGTATCTGTAGTATCGGTCACCGGTCACGGTCGCCTTCGCGATGGCGGCATAGAAATTGAAGTTCGCCAATGCGCCCGTCAGATCCGTCATCGCGGTACCGTCGAGGGTGTCCACGGACGATACACGTTGATACTGGAACTGCCAGTCGATGTGAAATTGGCGGAGATCGCTGAGAAAGGGGGCGGTGTCGATCACGATTCCGGCGCCGTTCAGCTGCCGACCCGAGAAACTTTTCTCGATCACCGGCGTCAGGACTTTCATGGCCGCCCGGGCGGCGTTCGGCGTATACACAGCTTGCCGGACGAGTTGATTGAACCGCGCTGCGGCCCCACTAAACTTCAACACCCAGTCCAGGGAGATGGTGGTAGCGTCGAACGGCTGTACGGAATCAAAATCGTCGTTATAGGCGTGGTTGGGACTCGCAAACCATTCCCGCGCGAGTTTGGCCGACATCGGCCAGCCCATCTTATCCATCGCCTTGGGAACGTCCTGAAGGTCGAACTCTGGCAGCTTCTCCGCGTGTTCTGCGTCCTGCGGCGTTTTGCTCGGCTCGGGCTTCGCTTGAGGCTTTGCAGGCGTCGGGGTAGGAGCGGGGGCAGCTTTGGGTCCGACCGCTGCCGGTTCCTTGGAGGGCGGTGGTTCGTTAGGTGCGCGCCTGGCGAACGAAATTTTTTGCTGCGTGTCGATCGGCACGCACCCGACCACGCCGGAATAGCATTTCCAGTTCTTTCCCGAGTATAAAAGCCGGGACTCCATTTGATAGTACGGGAGCTTTTTGACGTCTGGCATGTCGGCATGAGCGAGCGAATCGTACGAAGAATCTATCATGCTGAGGTGCTGGTGGCTCACCGTCGGCGCCGGATTCTGCAATCCCCGCGCCTGGCGGGATTCGGATGTGACCGCTGAACGGCGAGTGGTACCGCATGATAGTGGCACGAAATGCGTGGAATACGTATAATACGTATTCATCTCGCAGGAGGTTGTCATGCAGACCATCACCGCCACCGAATTAGCCCGCCATACACGGCAGATCCTCGACCAAGTCGCGCAGCGACGCGAAACGGTCGTGGTCGAACGAAATCAGACCGTCATCGCGCGCCTGGTGCCCGCTGAGCCCGCCATGTGCGCGGCCCAAGCACTCGAGGGTTTGCCAGTGAGCCTGGGCCCCGAGGATGCGGCCCGCTGGCTGCGCGACAGTCGCGCCGGCTTCGAAGACGGAGTGCGTGACCCGTGGGCATGATCATCGACAGTTGCGTGTGGGTCGGCCTCGCCGGCGGCACGGTCGAATCTCGCGCCGTGATCGATACCGCCGGCGACGCGCCGGTATTTATTTCGACGATCTCCCTGGGCGAACTGGCGTTCGGCGTCCAGGCGTGCGCAGACGCCGCGGAGCGCGCGCGACGTGCCGCGCATCTGCGCCAGCTCGAGCGGAGGCCGGTGCTCGACGTCACGCGCCATACCGCGGCGGCTTTCGGCGTGCTGGCTGCTGCGGTGAAGCAGGCCGGGCGCTCGCCGCGGCCACGTTACAACGATCTCTGGATAGCGGCGCAGGCGATCGAGCACGGCTACGCGTTGATGACGCTGAACGTCGCGGATTTCGCGGATCTCCCTGGTCTTTCCGTGCGCGTGCCGCAAACGTCGACATCGACTTAAGTTCTATGGAGGCGCGCATCCTGCCCGGTCAATCCCGAATCGATGCTCGTCTCGCCGAATGCCAGGATGACGATCTCATTCAGAACTTGTGACCTCCTGAGACGTTCCCCGGCGTCGATTCGAAACAACGATGGCATCGAAGTCATTGCCTGACCGTTCCCTATGTCGCCACGGCGCTCGATTCGGGCCGCATGGACTGATCATGCGGACTGGTTGAGGATTTCGACCTCGAAACCTTCCGGCCAGCCCTGATTCATGACGCGCATTGCGTCCTCGGCAATCAACTCTGGCACGACGTCGTTGTAGTCCTCGTCAAGTGGCGTGATCATCACGATCGCGCAAGGGTGTCCTTTCGCCGCAGCGATCTGCCCTGCCAATCGTCTCAGCTCTGCGGTCCATTCGTGAACCAATTGGTCGATGTTCTGCTTTTCTTTACTCACGTCATATCCTTTTTTCGTACTTCCGTGGACCGATGATAGCGTGGAACGACGACGCATCTTGAAGGGCCTCGTAGTTCGAGAAATTTATATAATTCCCGGTCAAATTCCGTACTTCTCCACCAATCCCGTGATGCGTGCTTGGGCCGAACCTACATCACCCACGCCTGCATTTCGCGGCGAATAGTTTCAAACATCGCTTTCGCTTATTCAGCAAAGACTTGCGTTAGCGGGACGCACCTCGGCGCGTCCGCAAATTGGCGCGATCGCGTAGGTCACCCGGTACCGGCCGCGGGTCCGAGAGCGGCGCTGGCCGCACTCGGGGTCGATCATATTCTGAGCCATTTTTCTCATGCGACTCGGTCGTTCGGAACCGAATGCACCAATCGCGGCCGTGCCTGGGGCGGGCGCGGCTTGACAGTAGTAGGTTCCAACGCGGCGAGCACCATACGTCGAAGTTGTGCCGCCTTTGCCTGCGAGCATCGCAGGTATCGACGAATGTCCGCAACGGTCGGGCGGACCTCGCCGGCGGCGATAGCATTTGCCAACGTCAACGCCTCAGACTCGATAACTGTCGTGAGGGATTCGACCGTCGGCGCAGGATCCAGCTCGGCCCCGCTGCTCGGGTTATCCACGGAACTGGCATGACTCGCTTCTTCGCTCGTAGCGGCCAAGCAGACGCGTTCGGTACTGCCTTCGCCGGCGACGTGGTTCGCCGCTACCGGAAAGGTACGGGCGTCATCGCCTTCGTCGAATGCGATGGCACGGCGCGGCAGCACCTGCAGCCAACCAAGGCACGCGACACATTCGAGCAGCAAACCGAACAGCAGCGCTATTGCAAGATCAACGCCGTCCCGGGAAAGAGCAAAGACCTGTGCGACCCGAGATGTGACTGGATCAATTCGGGCCTTGTCTTGGCGTGCGAGTAAGAGTTGCCGCTCGGCAGCTGCGCGGTCTGCTGCCTGTTCGCGTCGGTGTGCCAGATCGGCCTCGACGCCAAGGGCGGACAGTTGTGCCGCGAGCCCTTCGCGCCGGGCGCGTAACTCAGCACACCGGGTGCGGCAAGTTTCGGCGCGTGCGTTGGCGAGGAGCTGAGTCACGCGCGCCTGATCTCGCGCGATGACATCCCTCGGCCGTCCCGATATGGACTGCGTCGATTCGCTGGGGGAAGTCGACTCGATGGCGCCTGCGCGTTGCGCGCCGGCGTGTTGCTGGGCCGCCAAAAAGAAGGTTGCATGTCCATATCCCGTACCGACGAGGCACACCAGCCACAGAACCATTGCGGGCAATTTTATGTGTAGCGGCTCGCCGCGCGTCAAGGCCGGAAGTAGGTGAGCGGCGAGCAATACCACGAGCGCGACGGCGGCCCATGCGGCACGCTCTGCAGACGTGCCACCGCGCTCGATGCCGGCGACGATCGAAATCCACGCGGACGTGCCAGTTGCTCCGAGCGCGAGGGTCAGTGCAATCAGGTATGCAAGGTAAGAGTGCGGCGCGATACGCCGGTAGGAAGCGTGGCTTTGCATGTGCGGCCTCATTAGCTAGAGTCGGCCCGCGCCCCGTCGCCAAACGGGGTGAGCGGGCGCAGAGCGGGGTTGGCGAACCGGCAGCTAATGACACCGGCAGACCCGAAGGTCTCCCCGCCCAGGCCCGCCCATAGACATCAGCGTGCAAAGGCATTCCGCACAAAAAGCCACTGGACGCGGCTGTGCGCATTAACTGTTCGGGTCGCCAAACCCGGCGCCTGTTGTTTCAGGCGCAACGTCAGTATACAGACCACGTTGTACGTTTACAAGCGTTTGCCTCTGCTAGCGGTATGGGCCGTTGTGCTGCGAGTCGACACATTGGCGAAATTACCGCCAATAGAGATCACGCAAGGCACCGTATCCGCGGTAGACGACTGGGTTGTCGTTTGCGTAGTACAAGAATAAAGTACTACATATTGTTTCTTGAGCAGTTCCCGATACGGAGATTGGGATGACGACGACGTTGTTGCTGGTTTCATTCGCACTCCCACCGAGTTTCCCACCTGAATGGGTGCCGAAGCCGCTCGCCCAGTTCGTTGCAGGCTGCGTGCCGGGTTTGACGAAGCGTCAACTGCTCGCTCGTACCGCGAGGCTCGGCTGGAAACCGACATGGGAGCCCGTTCCAAAGCTGAAGCGTGACGACATCGAGGCATATGGCTTCGGGTTGACCGTAGACGGCGTGGGCGTTCCGTTGATCGCGCGCATGCGCAGGGCGACAAAGGACGTGATGCCGACGAAGGTACCGGAACGAGACCCGCGTCAAATGAGCTTGTTCTGAGGAGCGGCCGCGATGAACCAGCTGCGCATCGAAGCGCGTTCGTTGGATGCGCTTGAAGCAATCATTCGGCAGGCGCCAACGGGGCTCATCGCTATTGACGGGTGTCCGCTGGCGGGCAAATCGACAGCCCGGGTTCAACTTTGCGAGAGGCTCGGCGCGATCGGATTGGAACTCGATAACTTCGTGGTGCGCGATCAGCGGGAGTACGTCAAGGCATTGCGAACGGATGACGTGTCGCGCGCGCTTCAGGATGCGCTGTCCCGCACCGGGAGGGTCTTGCTAGACGGGGTCTGTATGCGCGAGATTCTCGCTCTTCTTGGGTTTGCAGCGCGTCTGCATGTCTATGTGCAGCCGATTTCCCCGTACGGCATTCCAAGCAACCTCGAGACGCTTGATGCGGAGGATGGCAAACCCTTGGATCCCACAGTCGCCACTTTCTTTAACGAACTCGACCATGAGGTATTCAGATATCACGCGGCGTATCGGCCTTTCAAGCAGGCAGACGTTATTTACTATCGCACGGCAGAATAAGCAGGACTGCGATGTAATTCAATTTAATACCATTAACCTTTTTTGAGATTCGCGAAAAATTCCGTTCTGTACAATCGGGCTTGAGGGCAAAGCGGGCTTACCGCTTCGCAAGCTTGCGTAATAGAAAAGAAAGGTGTGCGGATGGATGCGCTTGAACTGATGCGAATCATTCGAGGCGGCCTGATTCAGCAGGACCGCCTCCTTAAGCTGGACACGTCGTTGGGAAACGATGTCTTGCTTCCCCACCAGATGGTTGGCGAATCGCGGCTTGGCCGGGACTTCGAATTTGTCGTCGATGTCGTTACCATGACACCGAGCGTCGAGCTAAAGACTCTCATCGCACAGCCCGCGACTCTCTGGGTCCAGCAGCGCAACGGATCCTACGCGCCTCACAATGGCTACGTGCATACGGCGAGGCGTCTTGGTGCAGATGGGGGGCTAACTTTCCACCAGATCTCCATCGCCTCATGGATGCATTTTCTGCGGTTTCGCCGCGATCAAAAGATCTGGCAAGACAAATCGGTTGACGCGATCGTCACGGACGTTTTCAACACGCATCCGCAGGCCCGCGGTTTCTTCGAGTTTGACCTGTCACGCCCCCTGCCATCCCTGTCTTTTTGTCGCCAGGACGAGACGGATTGGAACTTCGTCCACCGGCTTCTCGAATCGGAAGGGCTCTACGGCTACTGGAAACACGACGCCGATGGCAAGGCGCATCGCTTCGTCATCACCGACCGCTTGACCGCGCTCGACGAGGCGCTGCCTGTCACGTTCTCCCGGGCAGGGACGACCGTCGCTTCAGATGCTCTGACTCAATGGAGCGGCACGCGCACACTGCAGAGCACATCGCTGACTACTCGCACGTTCGACTACAAGAACCCGTCGGGTGCCTTCAATGCGAAGGGGACCTCGCTACCGACGATGCCGAACCAGGGCGACCTCCCGGATCAGGCCGAGGTCTACGAGTACACCGGCGCCTATACGTTCATGGCGCAGGAGCGGGGCGATGCACTCTCGAAAACACGTCTTGAGGAATGGGAATCGCGATCGAAGCGGTTTTTCGGCATCGGTGGCTGGCGCGCAGCTGACGCAGGCAAACGTTTCACATTGGATGGGCATCCCGATCACGACGGCGATTCGACTGAGCAGCGCGAGTTCGCTGCGATCGCCGTACGCTGGATCGTCCGGAACAACCTGCCGATTCCGCCGTCGTCGACTCGAATGCCCCATAGCCTCGATCAACTGATCGCAGGATCCGGAATCGCCGACGTAGGCGGCGTCGCGCATGCGTCGCCAGATCTCGACGGTTCCGCGGGCGCTTACCAGGTCGAGATCGAAGCGCAACGGACCACGGTTCCTTTTCGGAGTCCATTCGAACACTTAAAGCCCGCGACGCACCTCGAAACTGCGATTGTGGTTGGCCCGCAAAACGAAGAGGTCTACACCGACGAGTTGAACCGCATCAAAGTGCGATTCATTTGGGATCGCGTCAACGAAGGCAACGAGAGAGCATCGTGTTGGGTGCGCGTCGCGCAGTCCGATACCGGAAGCGGATACGGTGCCGTTCATCCGCCGCGTGTCGGCGAGGAAGTCTTAATCGATTATGTCGGCGGCGACTGTGACCGTCCGATCGCGATCGCGCGCGTGTACAACGGCGCGACGAAACCCCAATGGCACACGAACGGCCTCTTGTCCGGCTATCGTTCGAAGGAGTTCGCCGGGGCGGGGTATAACCAGATGGTCATGGACGACTCGACCGGCCAAAACCGCCTGCAGTTGTTCAGCAGTCAGGGTAACTCCGCGCTCCATCTCGGCTACCTGATCCAGCAGACCGGCAATGCACGAGGCGCCTACCTCGGGACCGGCTTCGATTTGCGCACCGACAGCTACGGCGCCGTCCGCGCGAATCGCGGGCTATACGTCACGACATATACGAAAGCGGTCGACAGCGAGCCGCTCGACGCGCGCGAGACACAACAGCAACTGGTGCGTGCCGAGAGCCTGATCGAGTCACTGTCGGACGCGAGCACGAGACACAATGCGGAGGATTTGCAGGCCGGATATGACGCGCTGAAGCAGCTGACCGACGCGACGCAGGAGTCGGCTACCGGCGCGGCGTCCGGTGGGCGAACCGGTGGCGGTGGAACGGGCACGGCCAACGCCTTCAAAGAGCCGGTGATGCTCTTTGGAAGCCCAACGGGCATCGCGCTCTCCGCGAACGAATCCGCCCATATGTCTGCATCGCAACACGTCAATATCGTCAGTGGTCAGAGCACGCATTTCGCGGTCGGAAAATCGCTGATCGCCAGTGTCGCCAACAAACTGAGCATCTTCGTCCAGGGCGCGGGCATGAAGCTGTTTGCCGGTCGCGGCAAGGTCGAAGTGCAGGCGCACTCGGACAACATCGAGCTCACCGCACAAAAAGCCGTCAAGGTGGTTTCAGCGACCGCCAAGGTCGAAGTCGCCGCGGATCGGGAAATCTTCCTCACGTCCGGTGGCGCCTACATCCGGATCGCAAACGGTGACATCCAGATTCACGCGCCCGGCAAGATCGACATCAAGGGCACGACGCACAGTTTCGACGGACCGACTGCGCAAGGCTATGTGCTCCCTGGGCTACCTCATGCGGGCGATGCCCCGCGATATCACGAACAGTTTCACCTGGTCGACGACGACGGCGAGACGGTGTTGCCTCACACGCGCTACGAGATCGAAAGCGAATCGGGCAAGAAGTGGAGCGGCTACAGCGACGCCAACGGTTTTACTCAGCACATCTATACCGATCAGCCCGAGTCTTTGTCGCTGACGGTCTACAAGGAGGTCGATGATGACAGCGACGAAGAAGAAGCGTAAGACCGTGAAGCGTCACGTGAGGCACGCGTCGACGACCGGGACCGATCAAAATTCGCTGGTGAAGGCCGTCATCCAGAACGACGCCGGCGAATGGGTGCGCCCTGCGACAGGTGACAAGTTCTACATCGACGAGACCACCAAGTTCCCGTCGATCACGTTCGAGTTTAAGTCGGACGATCCACCGCCCTATCAGTGGAAGTGGACCATCGTGTGGGACGCCCAAGTGAGCCCGTTACGCGAGACGGGCAAGCGCGGGAGGAAGGTCAGGTCGTTTTCGGATACAGGATCTTTTACCAGTAATGACAAGGTTTGGGAGGCGAACCTAAACGACAAGGTCCTTGGCGGAAAGCTGTCCGTCGAGGTCAAGGCCGGTTCAACCGAGTTCCGCCGAACAGTGCTTATTCTCGGGAAGAATCCATCGAAAGATGATGTGCTTGCCTTTCTCAAACCCATTCCGAAAACGATCGGATTCGACTTGATTCTCGAGCAGGAGAGTCACTTCAAAAACTTCATGAATGCTGACAGCGAACCCGTGGTCGCAGGCGACAAGGGTTTCGGTATGACTCAGATGACGCATCCGTCACCGACATATGAACAGGTCTGGAATTGGAAGGAGAACATCAAGGCTGGCGTTTCGTTGTGGCAGCAGAAGCAAACGGATGCTATCAGTCATTTTGAGGGGCTTCCCTACACGGAGGAACAACTTCGTCGCGAGACGTATTCCCGATGGAACGGCGGCAGCTACTATAAGGTAAATAAGGCTGCGGGGACGATCGAGCGTAACGATGTGATGTGTGACACGCAAACGGGTAATATAGGTTGGGACATGACTGACCCTTCGAACGCGGGGAAGACAGAAGCCGAGCTTCGCAAGCGCGACAAGGATGAGTACAAGAAAATGAAGGCGGGCCAGACCAAAGAGCATCCATGGAAATATTCCGGAATCTGCTATGTCGATCATATCTTCGGTAATTAAGTTTTGTGTCATTGCTGCCGCCGTCGTCGGCGCAGCGAACGCGTTCGCCGACGAAAAAGCGCCTACGTCGGTCCGGCTGTCGAATGGACGTCAATTCCAACAGGCCGAAAATGGGAAGAGATTGATTGAAGTCGATGCCGACCATCACCGCACAATCACTGTGACGTTGCCTCCCTCGTTTCGTCGGGCAATTGCGTCAGCATCGGGCATTGGATTTCCCTCGGCGACATCCAAGGTTGTCGACGGAAAGGAATTCGTTCTGGTGGTGGTGAGCCAATCGTCGAGCAATCAACCGATGGGCTTTTGCGGGGCGGGGGAGGAGAGCACGCTGTATGTGCTGCAGGTCAACGGTAACGCTGCAACCCCGATCTATTCGATGCCGGTACAAAGCTGTTTGCACAGCGTGTCGCTTTATAGCGACGGAGACTACCGATCGCCGTGGCTCGCGATCGAATGGATTGAAAACCCGCTCGGACTCAAAATCACCTGGACCAATATCGACGATGCAGGTAATGCAACGCGGGAGTATCGGTACAACGGAAGAACTTTCATCCGCAGCAAATAGCGCGCCGGAAAATCTGCAATGCTTTGGGGGGCGGCCGTCGCCGCTGCCCAATTTAGCGCGGCAGTGGCGACGACCCTACTCATGATCATCAACGTTCCATCATTGACCCGCGGGTCTTTGCGGTCTAGCCTGCTAGTTTTCTCGCTCACGGAAGTCCGCTCATAGATATGGCAACTTATCTCGAACTTAAGGCACAGGCAGAAGCACTGGCACAGAAAGCTGAAGAAGCGCGGCTTGCTGAACTTGACAGCATCATCACTGTGATTCGCGAACAGATCGCCCAATACGGCATCACGCCCGACCAACTCTTCGGTCGCCGGCGTGCAGTAGCGCCGAGCGCGCGTGCCCCGATCGCGCCGAAGTATCGTGATCCGAAGTCCGGTGCCACCTGGAGTGGACGTGGGAAGGCACCGCAATGGATTGCGGACGCGAAAAACCGCAATCGATTCCTGATTCGTGACGCGGAATAGGTTTTCTCGTTTTGAGGTGCTGTCGACGGATCGAAAATGCTCAGCTTTGAATCGCCAAGCGACGTCGAGCGTCTTCCAGGTTCGCGCGAGCAACTTCATGCAACACGCGGCGAATCAGCAAAACTCCCTTGCCGTCGTCGGTAACGCGCCGAGCAACTCGGTCCGATCGACGAGCTTGCTCGCGATCAGGTGCCGCACCTTACCTTCGGCCTGCCATACGCCGTAGACGGCGAGCAGCGCGGCGCCGAGCGCCTCCTTCCGAAACTTCTCCAGCAGGCCGGGCCACAGGATCACGTTCACCTGGCCCGTCTCGTCCTCCAGCGTCATGAACAACACGCCGTTGGCCGTGCCCGGCCGTTGGCGCACCGTGACCAACCCGCATGCGCGCGCGAGCTGCCCGCTACGCAGCGTCGCCAGCTGCTCGGCTGGCTGCAGCCGATCGAGCGCCAGGCGTTCGCGCAGCAGCGCCAGCGGATGCCGGCCGAGCGTGAAACCCATCGCGTTGTAGTCGGTCACGATCTCCTTGCCTTCGGAAGCCTGCGGCAACGCCGGTACCGTGTCGTCGCGCTCGGTGCCGCGCAGCAGATCCCGATCGGGCACGGCGGCGGCCGCCAGCCAGAGCGCGGCACGCCGGTTGCCGCCGGCAAGCGAGCGCAGCGCGTTCGCGCGCGCGAGCACCTGCAGGTCGTGCCGATCGAGCTGCGCCCGTCGGGCGAGATCCGCGACGTCCACGAACGGTCGCACCGCGCGCGCGAGCTCGATGCGGCCGGCCACGTCTTCGCGCATGCCGCGCAGCAGCGAGAAACCGAGCCGCACGGGCGCCGACGTCGTTGGGCCTTCGATTGCCGAATCCCACGTGCTCACGTTCACGTCGACGGGCAGCACCTGGACGCCGCGACGTCGTGCGTCCTGCAGCAGCTGAGACGGTGTGTAGAACCCCATCGGCTGGCTGTTCAGCAGTGCGGCGAGGAACACCGCGGGTTCGTGCCGGCGCAGCCACGCGCTCGAGTAGACAAGCAGGGCGAAGCTGGCCGCGTGGCTCTCCGGGAAGCCGTAGTCGCCGAAGCCCTTGATCTGCGCGAAGATCGCCTCGGCGAATTCGTGATCGTAGCCGCGCGCGAGCATGCCGCTGACCAGCCTTTCGTGATACGGCTCCAGGCCGCCCTTGCGCTTCCAGGCGGCCATCGCACGCCGCAACTGGTCCGCTTCGCCCGCCGAGAAGCCGGCCGCGAGCATCGCGACCTGCATCACCTGCTCCTGGAAGATCGGCACGCCGAGCGTGCGCTTCAGCGCCTTCTCGACATCGGGCGACGGGTATGTGACGGGCTCGAGACCCTGACGACGGCGCAGGAACGGATGCACCATGCCGCCCTGGACCGGGCCCGGCCGGACGATCGCGACTTCGATCACCAGGTCGTAGAAACATTGCGGCCGCAGGCGCGGTAGCATCGACATCTGCGCGCGCGATTCGACCTGAAACACGCCCATGCTGTCGCCGTTGCAGAGCATGTCGTAGGTGGCTTTGTCCTCAGCGGGGATGTCCTGCAGCTCGAACGTCTCGCCGCGCTTCTCCGAGATCATGTCTAGCGCGCGCCGCACCATCGATAGCATGCCGAGCGCGAGCACGTCGATCTTGAGGATGCCGAGCGCCTCGATATCATCCTTGTCCCACTGGATGATCGTGCGATCATCCATCGCGGCGTTCTCGACCGGCACGAGCCGCGTGAGTTTGCCGCGGCTGATCACGAAGCCACCCGAATGCTGCGAGAGGTGACGCGGATAGCCCAGCAGCTGCGCGGCGAACCCCGCCCACTGCTGATTGAGCGGCGCCTCGGGATCGAGGCCGGCCTCGGCGAAGCGCTGCAGCAGGTCCGCGCGCGAATCGAACCAGTGGTGTTGCTTCGCCACGCGGTCGACAATCGCCGGATCCACGCCGAGCGCCTTGCCGGCTTCCCGCAGCGCGCTGCGCGGTCGGTACGTGGTGACGGCAGCCGTCAGCGCAGCGCGATCGCGGCCGTACTTCCGGTAGATGTACTGCATGACCTCTTCGCGGCGCTGATGCTCGAAGTCAACGTCAATATCCGGTGGCTCATTGCGCTCTTTGCTAATGAACCGCTCGAACAGCATCGACTGGCGCGACGGGTCCACCTCGGTCACGCCGAGGCAATAGCAGACCGACGAGTTTGCGGCCGAGCCGCGTCCCTGGCACAAGATGCCGCGCTCGCGCGCGAACTGCACGATGTCGTAGACAGTCAGGAAATACGCCTCGTAGTTCAGGTCGGCGATCAGCTGCAGCTCATGCTCGATCTGAGCCTGCACGTCGACCGGGATGCCGGCCGGAAAGCGCCGGCGCGCGCCGATATAGGTTTGCTCGCGCAGATAGGTCGCGGCGTCGTAGCCGGCCGGCACCACTTCGTCGGGATACTCGTACTTCAGGTCGTCGAGCGAGAACGTACAGCGCCGTGCGACCCGCACGGTTTCCTCGAGCGCGCCGGCCGGGTAGAGGTTCGCGAGCCGCAAGCGCGACCGCAGGTGCCGCTCGGCGTTCGGCGCGAGCTCGTAGCCGCACTCGGACACCGGCCGGCCGGCCCGGATCCCGGTGAGCACGTCCTGCAGGGGCTTGCGCGACCGGACGTGCATCAACGGCCAGCTAGTGGCCACTACCGGTACGCCGTGGCGCGCGGCGACGCGCTCGACCACGCCGCGGTGGATGTCGTCCATCGCGCGCGCGTGCAGGGTGAGCGCCACCCAGGCACGATCGCCGAACACGCGCGCGATCCACTCGACCTGCGCGTCGAGCCGTTTCTCATTGGCCGGGAAGTCGGGCGACAGGATCGCGATGCAGTCGGGCAGGCCGCGCAGGTGGGTGTAGGGCGCTTCCGGATGCTCGAGGTCGAGCGGTGCGAGCCGGTACGTGCCCTTCTTGCCGCGCATGCGCCCGAGCGACACCAGTTCGCAGAGATTGCCGTAACCGTCGCGGTTCATTGCGAGCGCGGAGAACCCGATCGCCGGCGATCCGTCCGCGGCCGTCAGCCGGAAGTGCGAGCCGATGATCAACGGCATGTTTGCCGCCTTTGCCTCGACGTGCGCACGCACAACGCCAGCGAGTGAACACTCGTCGGTGATTGCGATCGCGCTGTAGCCAAGCTGCGCCGCGCGCGCGACGTACTCCTCGGCGCGCGACGCACCGTGCAGGAAAGAGAAGTCGGACGCGACCTGCAGTTCAGCATAGGCTGGCAGGGCGCCGAAACTGCCGGCATCCATGGGAGATCAGCCGAACAGGCCGTGCAGGAAGAAACGCGGCTCGCTGTCGTCGCTCGCCGTCGGCCGTTCCTTGAAGATCCAGTAGCAGATGCCGTTGTCGTCCTCGGCGACGAAGTAGTCGCGCGTGACGGTCTGCCCGTCCTGCCAGCCGCCTTCGATGCGCTCGCCTGGTGACACCATGCGCAGCGGCGTGCCGTAGAACGGCCGATGATGACGCATGAGCAGCGGCACGGGTTTGGCGAGCAGCCACGCCGGTCGCGGCAAATCTGCCGGCAGCGGCGCAGCCTTCGGCGCGTCGCGCATCGGCACCCAACGGGCAGCCGGCTCCGGACGGTAGTCGGCTATGGGAGCGGGTACGAGCACATTTTCAGCGCCAAGCCGCGCGGTGAGCAGTTCGAGCAGCCGCGCATGATCCTGCGGGGTTCCGCCCGGCTCCGGGAACAGCGAGTCGCTCGGCGCGGCCGCTTCCTGCACGCTGCGCGCGACGAGTCGTACGGCGATCACGGGACCGGCGAGCTCGACGTGCCCGAGCCGCTCCTTGACGAGCCGCGTCAGGTGTTCCTCGAACCGCGTCGGTGCGCCGAGCGCGATCTCGATCTCGGTCGGCGCGATCGCGTCCCGACCGCGCTCATGCTCGAGCAGCAGTGCGAATGCGGCGACGTCCAGCTGCTTCGCGGTGAGCCAGCCGGTCAGCTGCAAGATCAGTCGACGCGCAACGAACAGCAGCGCCTCGGCGTGCTCGACACGGTCCATCAGTTCGACCCGCGTGTCGAATGACGGCGGCATTTCAAGCCAGTCGTACGCGGCCGGCGCAGTGCCGGCGACCTGGTCGAGCCAGTCGAGCAGCTGCGTGCCGCAGCGCTTTTTCAGCCCGGCGCGCGGCAGGCGCTGGAGGTCCGCGAGCGTTTCGCAGCCGAGTTCGTCGAACCACGTCGCATATCGCCGCGCCTCGGGGGCCACGACGAGCGGCGCGCGCGCGAGCGCGCGACGCAACGATCGCGCAGACAGCGCGAGGCCGCCGCGCAGGCCGCGAGCGAGCATCCATGCGGCCGGGCCGGTCGACGCAACAGACACCGCCGCGGTAACCCCGAACGACGCGACGACGTCGCGCACGCGCCGGCGCAGCGCGCGGATGCCGTGAAAGAGGCGCAGGCTGGCCGTCACGTCGAGCAGCACCACTGCTTCGTCGGCGTCGACGACGCTCGGCGTGAACTGCAGCATCGCGTAAGCGACGCCAAGCACCAGCTCGCGCTCGCGAGCGCAGTCGCGCTCGCGGATCCGCGCGTCCGGTGCGAGCGACAGCACGCCCCCGCGTCGCATGCCGGCGACCACGCCCAGCGCGCGCGCGGCGCGATCGAGCGCCACAACGCGGCCGCTCTCGAGCACGACCAGGCCGCACGCATCATCAGGTGACGGCGCCGGCGATCGCGGCCGGAACGTTTCGAGGTTGAGGTGCGGCAGATGCACGCCGATCCACACTGGCATGGCGGTTCAACAAAATGGGGGAGGGGGATAAGGGAACAAACAGCGGCGTGTCACGCGCGGGGCCCCGGCGCTTCACGAACGTGACATCGACGCCGTCGCGCTTCGGCGCCAGCGCGAGCCGCAGCGGCGCCGGCGACGCATCGCGCGCGGCAGCCGCCGGCCGGAACACAAAAAAGAGGGCGGATCCACTCTGCGCGGCCAGATTCAGGCGTCTAAGCGCGTCCGTGCGGACATGCGCCTGCCAGAGCAATACCGCAGCGCAGGTTCCGGCGCGCAGCGCCTGCTCGGCGGCCCACAGTGCGTCGGCCGTGCGTGGTGTCGGCAGCGTCATGAAGCCGGAGGGATCAACGTCCCAATACGCGAGCGCGAGTGGCTGCAGCGCGTGCGGCGGCTGGATCAGCATGACCGGCTTGCCGGCCGCGCGCGCGAGCACGGGCGCGAGCAGCCGCAGCTCGCCGATGCCGGGCTGCTGCGCGAGCAGTTCGACCAGCGCGCCAGCCGGCCAGCCGCCGCCGGGCAATTCGGCGTTCAACGCCGGATGGCCGGTGTCGATGCCGCGCATGACCGCGCGCGGCAGTTGCGACGCTTTCCACAGACTGGGATGAATCGCTTCCGGATGAGCGAGGGCGGGGTGCATGGGGTCGGCTTCTAAAACACTGTATGTTTATACAGTATGCCACAGCTTTGCCTGCCATCAAGCCCCTAGCGTCTACGCGGCCAGCTGCTGCTCGTAGTAGGGCCGTTCGTGGTCAGTCGAACATTCAAGTCATCCCTCAGGTCCGATCGCCCGCGTCTTTCGGTAGTCGGGCCTCCAGTTGTGCCTTTCGCTCTGCGAGCTTGCGACCAAGTCCGGCAAGGTCGACTCCCGATGAGCGTAATTCGGGAAAGAGTTCCGTTTCCTCTTCCTTGATGTGATGCCGGACGTTTTCCATCAACACCCTGAAAGTGGCGTCAAACCCCTCCATGCCGGGCTTGAGTGATTCGAATTTCTCGATGAGAGTCTTCACGAGGAAGTGCTCCACGTAGGCTTCATCGACACCCTTTTGGGGGTCGCCGGAAAGCACATCGTGCGCAGCCGGGTAAAAAAATTGTTCCTCAATCATCGCGTGGACGGTCAATTCTTCGCAGGCTCGTCTAACGAGTGCGTGCTTAGCATCGAGGTCTTCCTCGGCGGTTCTTTCAAAAATAGTGAACAGCTTTTCGACCGCGCGATGGTCAGACTCGAGTAGGGCGATAGCGTCGGTAGCCGAAGGTATGTCAGCTTCGTTGCCGTCATGCTTGTTGCGCTGCGTCCGGATCGTCTTCGTCATGGCTTGCCCCTCTAAAGGTGGTTGAAGGCCCCCATTCGAGCAAAACTTGCACCCGCTTCAGAAAGCACTCGGTCAGCAGCGTGGGGCAACGTCGAGGAGTGGCCATACTATCGGATGGTCCCGCGCGAGCAGTAGAGACGGCAGCGACCGGCGACCTCCCGCCCAGCAG
Source organism: Burkholderia pseudomultivorans (assembly GCF_001718415.1). NCBI lineage: Bacteria > Pseudomonadati > Pseudomonadota > Betaproteobacteria > Burkholderiales > Burkholderiaceae > Burkholderia > Burkholderia pseudomultivorans. The sequence goes on from NZ_CP013379.1 coordinate 24,359, forward strand.
TTCGTCGATGCGGTTGCCCGGATCGTCCGTCACGTTGATCAGCCGTTCGTAGATGATCCTCGCGCGCGCTTCGGCCGGGATGTTCGAGCGCAGGTCCGCGGTGGGTTCGCCAATCGTGTCGGGGGCCGGGCATAGGCGCCGCCGAGCGTCACCTCGCACGCGGCGCGTTCGACTGCCACGGCCCAGTGTATCGAGGGAAGTATGGTGACCGTGTTTCGGCCAACCTGTTTCTCAATTACGCGGCGAGCTGGTGCTCGTAGTAGGGCCGTTCGTGGTCGGCCAGGATCTCGCGCAGATGCGCGCGCCGGCTCGGATCCGGCGCGAGCCACGCGTCGACATTCGATGACTTGATCGGCACGATGCATCGGTCGTGGCCGGCCGCGGCGACTTCGGGCGGCGGATCGTCGGTGATCGCCGCAAACGACCAGAGGTCGCCTGCGCCGGGGATCACGGTGCGCGTCCACAAGCACGCAAGCTGCATGTGCTCAGGCGGTGTGGGATCGAAGCGCAGCACCACATCCTTGCCGTCGCGCTTTACGTGCTCGAAAAAGGCGTCGGCGAGCACGATGCCGTGCGTGAAGCCGAATACCCTGCGCCAGGCCGTCGAAAGGCTGCTGATTCTCGCGTTATATGCCCCCGGCTTTTCCTTCTCGTCCGCTTCGGTCCATCCCGGGATGCGGCATCGATATCGCATCGGGACGATCAAGCGCTTGCCTTCGAGTTCGATCAGCACTGGCGCGTACCAACCTGGGAAGATTCGCGAGTCGCCTTCCTGCAGATCGCGCCGGCGGAGATCGTCGAGCCCGCGCATTGCCGCGTCGATTTTGTTGGTCGAGATTCGGACTTCCTCGCTGGCCGCTTTTGTGACCTTCGCGGCAAGCTTCTTCTCGGCGGCCGCGAGACGCGCACGCTGCTTGAAAAGCTCGACTTCGAGCTCGCCGGCTCGACGAGCCTGGTATGTGGCGATCGCGGATGAGATCTGCTCGTCCCCGGCCGCCGCGAGTGCGGCATCAACAGCCTTCGGGATCTTGACGTCGTCGCCTGCCGCTCGCGCGAAGTACAGACGCCGGAAGGTCTCGATGTCCATGTCGGCACCGTAGCGCCGCACATACTCTCGGTAGTTGGCTTCAACCTTGGCGGAATAGCACATCGGAATCCCCATCAGAGGCATCACAAGTAGGGTACATCTGTTACAGCAGAAACGGGATCCACACCTTCCCGGCAATTCCCGCGCAAGCCATGCGCCGCGTATTCAGGGCTATCGCCGAAGTCGAGTCGCGAAGCAATGAGCAATCAAAGGCTTCGTTCCCCCGGACACTTGATTTATATCCCCAATGGGGATATAAACGACAGGGCCGAATTATGCCGGGCTCTAGCAAGGGGGGCGTGACTATTGCGCCGCTTACAGACCTGGATCCTACCGGGGCGAGGCAGGCCAAAGCCCCCCAATCTAAGCATGGAAAATCATGACCGCGACCGCAAACATGACGACAGAGGTGCAGGCCCGCGAGGCGGGACTTACCCGTGAGGTAATCGCATCAGCATTCGGACAAGACCTTAACCTGCTGATTTCCCCAGATGCAGACCTCGACAGGGAATTCGTGGCGTTCGACCTCGATGCGCTGGAGACAGTAGTGGTGAAAGGTTGGCTCGGCATATTCGAAGACGCTTAACGAGAGGGACGACACACACATGGTTGCGACGCTCTCCCGTCAGCACTATAAGCGCCTGCGGTTCTACTGGCAGGGTCGAGCCGACGGCGGTGCCGGAAAGACGGACGGGATCGACTTGGATCTCGCGGCCATTGGGCTGGTCGAGAGGTTCGAACGCCTAGGCGTTGGCATCTGCTTCCGCATCACACACGCGGGAGTGCAAGAGCTCGCCGCAGAAAAGGCGCGCGAAGTCGAACGGCGTCGGCCGCACCATACCCTCGCGGGTCGCTTGGCCCAGTGGCGTCGGGACCAAGGTCGGGTGACGTGGGAGAACATCGAACTGTCGGTGGATCGGGGACTTGGCGGCAAGCAGACAATTCGACCGGACGTGTTCTCGTTGGCGGTGACCTACGACGAGAGGCGAATCAACCCATGCGTAGATGAGGTGAAGGTGAGCCGCGCCGACTTTCTCGCCGACGTCGCGCGCCCGGACAAGCGATCAGGTTACGCGAAGGTCGCTGAGGTCGTCTACTACGTTGCTCCTGCGGGCCTGATCGACCCATCCGAAGTGCCAAGCGGGTGCGGGCTGCTGGTCGAGATCGCGTTAGGAAAGTTTGCGGTCGTAAAGCGGCCGAAGAAGCATAACGTTGCCCTCACCACGCACCACTTTATGAACCTCATTCTGAAGCCCGGCGAGTTCACCCCGGCTTGGTAAATCTATTTTCCTTTCGGTGGCCGGAAAGAAAGACGCGCAATGCGGTCCAGATTAATTCGGAAAACGAAGTGACTTTACATAATGGAATAGATCGATTTTTTCTGTGCACTCATCCGTAAGTCGGAGAGGGCATTGGCGGATCGTGCCGGGCCGCGACGGCTCGCGCATCAAAGGGGTACCTTTGATTTCTATGCTCTTTTCCGGTTTGATGCATTTATGCTTGGCAAGGCTCAGCCAGATACGGCAGTGCTTGGTCCGAAAGCGGTACTACGCCCGTAACCTTTTGAATCGGATCGTGCAGCTGCCGTTCGAGGCCGAGGGCGCTCATCCTGTAGTCGATGCTCTCTCGTTACTACGTGTGCTATATCGACGTCGCGCTTATCTCCTGCCCGACGGGGTCAATATCAGGCTTGGGCGCGCGTGGCGCGAGGCGATCGATGGTTACGATCGGCTGCGGGCCATGGTTGCTTTCGAGTGGGCCACCCTCTTTGCGCTCCGTGTCGCCCTGCGCAACGGCTCGGTTTTCATCGACCACAGCTTCTCGTTCAGAAGTCAGTCGCATATGCTGATCTCGGCCGAGCAGTGGAAGGCGAAGCGGAACAAGCACTATGGACACCTCGGCCTGCCCCAAGACCCGAACGAATTTCTCGGACCAATCCTTGAACAGCTCGAACAGCGCCTCGCACTACTCGATGATGCCGTGGTCAATGGTTCGATCCGTGTTGATACTGCTGTCCACCTCGACCCGATGGCTGCGCAGGATCCAGACCCACAAGCCGATCAACTTCGCCGTCAGATCTTCGAAGCTCATCCGCCAGGCCAATTTCCCGAGATCATCCTCGAGATCGATAGTGCTACACGCTTCAGTTGGACCCTGCTTGGACGCGAGCCGCGGTCGCGCACCGAGTTACTGATGGTGTATTCGGCGATCCTGGCTCACGGCACATCGCTGACGGCTGCTGATATTTCTCGGATGGTCCCGGAAGTGTCAACTGAGGCGATTCGTCAAATGATGAAGTGTCTCGCGGACGAACGAATGCTGCGTACAGCGGCCGACGCCGTCCTTGAATTCATGCACGAACACCCGATCGCCGCCCACTGGGGGCGAGCCGATCTAGCATCGTCCGACATGATGTCGCTGGAGACAACCCGGACGATTTGGCGAGCGCGTGCGGATCCACGTCGCCGGACTGCATCCATCGGGATGTACACGCATGTGCTAGATCGTTGGGGCATTTTCTACGACCAGCCAATCATCCTGAATGAGCGACAAGCAGGCGCAGCAATCGAGGGCATCGTCCGGCAAAGCGCCACCAAGGACATAGCTCAACTCGCCGTCGATACCCACGGTTACACCGATTTCGCGATGAGCGTGTCCCGGGCGCTTGGCTTTGATTTATGCCCTCGCCTGTCACACCTTCGTGACCGACGTCTTCACGTGCCTCGCAGTCAGGTTGTGCCGGCGCGGCTCGCAGGGGTCACGGATCGGGACGTCCGACTCGGCCTCATCGTTGACGTGTGGGACGAATTCGTGAGGATCGCCGCATCGATTCGCTCTGGCCAATGCACGGCTGTCGAAGCGATTGCGAGATTCGGATCTGCTGCTCGAGGGCAGGCTGTGTACGATGGCGGCGTTCACATCGGCCGCTTATTCAGAAGCATTTTTTTGATCGACTACTTCACCAATGCCTCTTTCCGGTCGGAGTTGCAACATGCCCTGAATCGGGGAGAAGCGGTGCATACCGTGCAACGCGCAATTCACATCGGTCGCATTCCGGTGGAGCTAGCTCGGCGCCAGGAATCGCTCGCGGCAGTGTCATCGGCGTTGACCCTGCTCTCGAACATCTTGATGGCCTGGAACACCACCCATATGCAACGCGCCCTGGAGAACATCGAAGCTAGCCGGGGGCAGCCGATCGCGACCGAGCAACTCCGGCGAATCGCCCCAACTCATATCGAAGGCATCAACTTGCGCGGCACCTTCAATTTTCCCGTGTCACTGTACGCAAAGCGGATCTTGCCGAGCATCGCGGCCGACAACCCCATTCCGTCAACCAGTCGGAGCGCCTAACGACAGGGTGTCCTGGCGCCGCCGGTCGGGGGAACTCTCATCCTCAATGCGGTCACGTCCGGAGATGCCCTCTGCTTCGTTAGCGAAGGATAGACACTAACCCATTGTTTTGTCGGAATAAATATTTAGGGCCGCAAGGCAAGTCCTTGCCAGGCCTAAAGACATCTAACCGGAAAAGCGCACGGAAATCAAAACCACCCCTGTCTACCATTCGCCAACGAAGCAGAGGGCGTCCCCGAACGCGGTGTCTCGAAGATGAGTGGCCCCTCGACCGGCAGTGCCAGTCGTGATAGCGCCCTAGGTCGACACTGCCGCCTCCGAAGACAATCACCGCTCTTCGCCCAAGGGGTAGACATTAACCCGTTGGTTTGTATCGATATTTATTTGGGGCCACACGGGGGAGCCTTATCAGGACTAAGGACATCCAACCGGAAGAATGCACGGGAGTCAAGGGCACCCCCTCTCCTGTTACGCGGCGTTCACCATTACGTCAATCGGCCGCTAACCCGCGGCACACAAGGCTCTTCCGCCTGAATTCCATCATCGAACCGAAAAAGTCCCAACTTTAGTGCAAATTCGTACCGACTGTTCTACGTTTGACAGTAAAGACGGCAACACGCGCAATTGCGGGACCAGCCTGCGGCGGCTCGGAATGCCGCGAGGTTCGAACGCGTGCTCAGAACACCGCTTTCGCATCCTGTACCAGCATGTCCGCGGCCTTCTCGCCGATCATGATGGTGGCGGCATTGGTCGCACCCGAGATCGGCAGCGGCATCACGGACGCATCGGCGACGCGCAGGCCCTGCACGCCGCGCACGCGCAGACGCGCATCGACCACCGCCATCGGGTCGCTGTCGGGCCCCATGCGCGCGGTGCCGGTCACCGCCGCGCTGGCGCGCAAACGCGAGAATCTCCTCGTCGGTGCGTACGTCCTTGCCGGGGAACATCTCGTCGACGTAGTACGGCGCGAACGGCTTGGCCTGCAATACGGCGCGCGCCATCTTCACCACGGCCACCATCGCGCGCTGGTCCGATTCGTCGGTCAGGTAGTTGGGTCGAACTTCGGGCAGCTCGTCGATGTTCGCGGAGCGCGCCCGGACACAGCCGCGACTGTCGGGGCGCTGCTTGTGGCCGCCCAGCGTCATGCCCGGACAGTGATCGAGCAGGCCTGGCAACCCTTCCTGATAGCTGCCGGGCGTGAACGAAACCTGCAGGTCGGGGCCCGCCAGCGACGGTTCGGAGCGAAAGAAGAAGCGCATCGGCACCGGGCCCAGGCTCAGGATGCTCGGCCGGCCGAGGAAATACCGGGCGATCTCCCGGGCAAGCGGCAGCCCGCGCCCGCGCTCGTTGATGGTCGCGACGTCCTTCACCTTGACGGCCACGCGCAGGTTGAAGTGATCGACGAGATTCGCGCCCACGCCGGGCAGGTCGACCTGCGGCTGCACGCCGATGGCGCGCAGGTGCGCGCTGTCGCCGATGCCGGAGATCTGCAGCAGGCGCGGCGTGTTCAGCGCACCCGCCGCGACGATCACCTCGCGCTCGGGTGCGCCGGTGCCGCCGGACCGATACCGCACGCCCACCGCGCGGCGGCCGTCTGCGCGCGCATGCGCGGCCACGGGCCTTCGTCGAACGCCTTGCGTGCAGCGGCTACCGCGAGCGCCACGCCACGCGTGCCGGCTTCGGCGAAGCTGGTCATGACCTCGTTCGTGCAGGGGTTGATCTGGTCGAAACGCGCATCGGGCCAGTCGAGCCACTGGCCGTCGATGAAGAGGCGGCCCGGGCTGACATTCAGCGCATCGAGCCGGGAAACGAGACTGAGCATGGGTTCAGAGAGGTAAGGGGGTTACTTCGGCACCCCGGTGAAGACGTAGTCGCCCTCCGGGTCCTTGCTGATCAACCCGAACGACGGCGAACAGAAATGCGTACAGGTAAACAGCGTGGCGCTGCCGTCGAGGCGTGACAGCAGCGTGTGCCGCGTGGCGGCCGATTGCGCGTTGTCGTAGTCCAGCACCAGCGCCATGTCCGGCCGGGCGACCTGCACCGGGTGATGCATCGCGTCGCCGCCGATGATGAATTTTTCCGTGCCCGCGTCGACCTCGATCGCGATGTGGCCGATCGAGTGCCCGGGCGTGGAGAACACCGAGATGCCGTCACCCAGGTCGGTGTCGTGGTCGATGAAGTTTGCGAGCCTCGCATCGACGACCGGCTTGATGGACTCATGAAACGAAATGTCCTGCGCCTCGTACATCGTGTCGTTCGGGTCGCCCTGTTGCGCAAACGCGTATTCCGTCTTGCCGAAGTGGTAGGTCGCGTTGGGAAAGGTGGGCAGCCACTGGCCGTCCTGCTTGTACGTGTTCCAGCCGACGTGATCGAAATGCAGGTGCGTGCACAGCACGTCGGTGACCGCGTGACGGTCGATGCCGGCCTGCTCCAGCGTCGCCAGGAATTCCAGCCGCAGATCGGCGAACGCGTCGAAGCCCGCGAGCTGCTTGTCGTTGCCGACACAGGTGTCGACCACCAGCACGCGCGTGCCGGTCGTGACGATGAAGCACTGGCTGACGGCGCGCATGCGGTATTCGTCGTCCACGTAGGGCGGCTTCATCCACGGTATGGACTTCATCAGGTCGGGTGTGGCCTCGGGCAGCAGCGTGCGCAGAATTCCGCTGATGTCCATCTCGACGATCTGCACGACTTCCGCGTGACCGATCCTGGAGTGAATGGTGCGCAGCAACGGCATGGCGCGTCTCCTTGTCATTTTTATATACGATATATTCCATCGAAGGGCAGGCCGACAGGGTTTCTCGACCGCCTGCCGATAGATCGACCATTGCACCACGGCGCACGCCGTTGCCCCGTCTTTTCCATCGCAACGTTTCGCCCTTCGAAACGGGGGGCCACGATGCCGGACGAAAAGCACGTGACACGCATCGCTCGCCTCCCCCGGAACAATGCGCGCGCCGCATTTCGGACAACGACGGGACGGGCTTCTGACAGGAAACCCTGAGTCTCCCGCACGCTCATGCCGCGCGGACACTTTGCGATGATCTTTTCGACGAACGCGGTGAGGCGCCTCTCGCCCCTGGCGATCAATAACGAATCGAAAGCGCCTTCACAGTCGTGCTGAATCTCGACGTCGGCAGGTCGTCGTCAGTCGCAACGCGCTTGTGGCTCGCGCCGTTGCGGTTGATTCGTTCTGCCAGCCGGCTTGGTGTGGCTCTTCTTGCAGCCCAAGTAGTAGGCCAACTCACTTCCCAGCGCACGCTCAAAGATCGCCTTCTCGAGCGCGACGAGCTGATCGTTAATCGCCGCCCGGTCCAGGGTGCTGATGGCTCGAAAATTCGCACTTTGACGATCGTGGATGTGTTCACGAAGGAGGCGTTGGCGATCGAAGTCGGGCAACGCTTGAAAGGCGAACACGTGGTGTCAGCATTGAACCGAATCGCCGCTCGGCGCGGCGCTCCGCGGCATCTGTTTGTCGACAATGGCAGCGAGTTCTCCGGGCGCCTGCTCGACATGTGGGCGTATCACTATCGCGCAAAAATCGACTTCAGCCGACCGGGTAAGCCGACGGACAACCGCCACATCGAGACGTTTAACGGATCATTCCGCGATGAGTGTTTGAACCTACATTGGTTCGAGACGTTGGGCGAAGCCAAAGCGATCGTCGAGGCCTGGCGCCGGGATTACAACGAGAGCCGTCCTCACTCTGCTCTCAAAGAGTTGGCACCAGCTGAATTCGCCCGTCAGCTGGTGCTTTCGGTGGGTCCGTCTGGACCCGAAACGCCGGAAAACCCGCTCTAGATCTGGTCCGGAAATCCCAAGCGGATCAACGAAAAACCAACCACTGTCAGATTTAGTCTAGTCCACCGCAAGTCAGGCGCTTGGATTCCTTCACGACAGAAGCCGCAATGTCGTCAAGCGATGTATTGGTGCTAACATTCGCCTATTGCTCGATGATCCTCGCCTAAGTTGGCTCCGATATTGGATCGGTTGCCACCGTGTGCAACCGTCTCATCGGCAATTTGCAGCTATTTGTTTCACAAGTTCGGCAACAAGGAAGGCACCCATGATTATGAGAAACATAACCAACGCTTATGTCCTTGTATAGACCGCGACAATCGGGGCGTTCAAGCCGTGTTGACTTGAACCTTGTGGCAACGCTTCAAGCGATTATGGATACTGGCAATGTGTCCAAAGCGGCCATCGCGCTCGGTGTGACGCAACCTGCTATCAGCCAGAGTCTCCGCAAGCTGCGAGAGCACTTTGGGGACGAGTTGTTTGTGCGTAGCGGAAATTCACTGAAACCGACTCCGCGCATGCTTGCACTGCAACCGGTCATAGCACGCCTTCTTTGCGATCTTGACATACTCTCTCGTCCCCCCGACGGTTTTGACCCCGCGACTGCCGAGCAGGAATTCATCGTTTGCCTGTCCGAAGTTGCAGAGTTTGCCGTTCTGCCGAGTGTCGCAGCCGAATTCGCACTGCATGCACCGCAATGCCGCATACGCGGGATACGGGTGCATCACTCTCAATTGCTGTCCATGCTCGAGCAAGGGGAAGTGGATCTTGCGGCCGGCAGCTTAGCAGGCGCGGCACCGTCACTGCGTCAGCAACGACTTGCCGAACATCGTGTCGTCTGCATGGTGTCAGCCCAAGGTAGATGGTCCGATACACAGCTTACCCTACAGGACTATATCGACGGGCGGCATGTGAGCGTACGCCGGATAGCCGACACTATAGATCCGATCTCTGAGCGTTTGCTGGCGGCTGGGATTCACCGGAACGCGGTGGCGACCGTCTCCAGCGATTTTGTCGCGGCCCAGACCATCGTCAAGACGGATGCGATCTGCACTGTGGGCGAGCCGGCCGGGCGGCAATTGGCGGCCTTATTCCCAGTCAAATTGCTGCCCGTACCTTTCAACGTTGGAACACTCACGGCCCGCATGATCTGGCACCAGCGGTTCCAACGCGATGCCAGCCACATATGGTTGCGCAAGCTGATAGAGACTGCTTATCGAAATTGGGCGTCGCCGAACGATTAAATCCTACCCCTGCGGTTAAGCGGAAAAGTGCCTGGGCACTCGCTTAGTCCAAGCTCCCAGTCGCCGCTCGTTAGTACGAATCAACCTGCGCCGATGAGTCCTCGTGCACGCGCAACAGCAAAGCACGGGTTCCCTGTTCACCGTTTGCGCAGAACCTTTCGAAGGTCCTGCCAGGATTTCTCAACTCCGTACGGGGACCAGTCAGCACTACCTGCCCCCAACGACGAAGTGGCCGAACGATGCTATGTTGATTTACGACGTCCTCACGTGACCTTGTTCCCTGGTTTCTCTATCGGACGTGTTGAAGTTCACGAGTTTAAACTTCGTTAAAGGTTTCAATCGACGTTCAAAGGGAAGCACCACGCGGTCGAGCTTGATCGGAACGGAAAGCGCTTGTACAACGACGACGAGGCCAAGCTGCGCGCCCTCATCTCTGAGCTCGAGACTCACGGTCGACTCCTGCTCGTCGTCGACTAGCCTTCCACCATCGCCGCGCTTCCAGTGGCTGCCGCCCACGCTGAAGGCATACTCGTCACCATCTGTTGGGAATGGCCATGTGCCGCATCGCTGATCTGCATGCCGGTGAAGCCAAGACCGATGCCTAGGCTGCGACTATTGCAGAAGCCGCTCTCCCGATGCCGCATACGCTGAGCTCGCGCCCGTCACCCGGCGCTCTGGCTCGTCGATCCGTGGCGAGCCCCCATCCAGGCGCGGCAACAAAATGCTCAAGCGCGTCTTGCTCCTCTCCGCCTTTGCGGCGTTTCGAGATCCAGTCTCACGAAACTATAACTCACGCAAGATCCAGCAGGGCAAGCGCCACAACCAGACACTCATCGTGCAGGCGCGGCGACGCGGCGACGTCGTGCTCACCATGCTGCGCGACGCCACCATTTACCAATCCAAGTCAGCGCCTAACGCTTGACGAACAACATAGGGGCACCGCCTGCTCCCACCTCCGCCCCACCAATTAAGCATGCGCCATAACTGATGCTTATTTTTTTCATAAGTCTCGGTGTCTTTCTAACTACCTGACTTGCGAATGTAATAGTCGCAACGACCGATGCGATGGCTGCGTACAAGGCCACCTACCCAGGAGACAGCCCATGAACGTTGCCATCTGCCGACGAGTTCCGACCTTTGAACAGACGTAATCGTCAGGCCATCACCTGATGACCGACGATCAATTGGGCTAATGCAACCATGTTGACGCAAACGAAACTCATCCGTTCCTTCCTTTTCGTTCCCGGTAACAAGCCGACCTGGATCGAGAAGTCCGTCGAATCCGGAGCCGACGCGCTGATCCTCGATCTCGAGGACAGCGTGCCGCCCGCACAGAAAGTCGAGGCGCGCGAAATTGTCCGTTCGAAGCTCGCGTGGCTCGCCGAGCAGAAGCAGCGTGTGTGGGTACGCATCAACCGCAGCGCGCACCTGTACGACTTCGACGACATCCTCGCAATTGTGAGCCCGGCGCTCGAAGGCGTCGTTATTTCGAAGCCGTGCGGGCCGGAAGACATCCACACCGTGTCGTCGATGCTGGCCGAGGCCGAGTACCGCGTCGGCGTCGAAGTCGGTCACACCAAGGTGATTCCGCTGCTGGAAACCGCCCGCTCGCTGCAACTCGCGTATGAAATCGCGCAGCACGACCGGGTGCCGGCGATCGTCGGCGCGACCGCGAAGAACGCCGACGTGGCGCGCGCACTGAAGACCGTCTGGTCGCTCGAAGGCCGCGAAACCCAGTTCCTGAAGTCGCGCATCGTGATGGCCGCGCGCGCCGCCGGCAAGCTGCCGATCGGCGGTGTGTGGCAGCAGGTGCACGACCTCGACGGGCTCAAGGTCTCGTCGGCAAACGACCGCCAGCTCGGCATGAGCGGCGAGCTGGTGCTGCATCCGTCGAACGTCGAGATCGTCAACCGCACCTACAGCCCGACCGAAGAAGAAGTCGCGTTCTACCAGGGCATGATCGACGCGCTCGACCAGGCCCAGGCGGAAGGCCGCGCGTCGTGCATTTATGACGGCGAGCACATCGACATCGCCCACGCGAAAACGGCACGCGAAATCATCGCGCTCGCGCAGTCGTTCAACCGCTGATTCCCCACCCGAATACGTCAGGAGACACAAAATGGCAGGCCTTTACTTCGAAGAATTCAAGCCCGGCATGGTGATCGAGCATGCGATCCGCCGCACGGTGACCGAGACCGACAACGTGCTGTTCTCGGCGATGACCTACAACTGCGCGCCGCTGCACATCGATGCGGAATACAGCAAGAACACGATGTACGGCCAGCGCCTCGTGAACAGCATGTTCCTGCTCGCGCTGGTGGCGGGCATCACCGTGTACGAAACGACGCTCGGCACGACACTGGGCAATCTCGGCTTCGGCGAAATTGCGTTCCCGAAGCCGACGTTCCATGGCGACACGATTCGCGTCGAGACCGAGATCCTCGAAACCCGGCTGTCGAAGAGCCGCAACGACTCCGGCATCGTCAAGTTCAAGCATGTGGCGAAGAACCAGCGCGACGAAATCGTGTGCACCGCGTTGCGCACCGGCCTGATGCTGCTGCGCCCCGCCAACAACGCCTGAATTCACCCCTACCGGAGAAGACGATGAACTATCAACTCAGCGACGACCAGCAGGCGATCGTCGACGCCGCGCAAAAGATCTGCGCGAAGTTTCCGCTCGAATACTGGCGCAACAAGGACAAGAACCACGAATTTCCGCATGAATTCTTCGACGCGGTCGCGAGCGGCGGCTGGCTCGGCATCTGCATGCCGGAAGAGTTTGGCGGCGCCAACCTGGGCGTGACCGAAGCCGCCCTCTTTCTTCGCGCCGCAGCCGAATGCGGCGGCCAGGCGGCGGCGTCCACCATCCACATGAACATCTTCGGCCTGCAGCCGGTCGTGCACTTCGGCTCGGAAGTGCAGAAGAAAGCGTGGCTGCCGCCGTTCACCCGCGGCGAGCACAAAGCGTGTTTCGCGGTGACCGAACCGGACACCGGCCTCGACACTACGAAGCTGAAGGTCGTCGCGAAGAAGCAGCCCGACGGCAACTACCTGATCTCGGGCAAGAAGGTCTTCATCTCGACCGCGCAGGTGGCCGACCACATGCTGATCCTCGCGCGCACCACGCCACTTGACCAGGTCAAGAAGCACAGCGAAGGGCTGAGCCTGTTTTACACGAAGCTCGACCGCAGATATGTCGCAATCCGCGAGATCGACAAGCTCGGCCGCGCGGCGGTCGATACGAACGAACTCTTCATCGACGACCTACCGGTGTCGAAGGACGAGTTGATCGGCGAAGAAGGCAAGGGCCTGAGCTACATCTTTCACGGGATGAACGCCGAACGCGTCTTCGTTGCCGCCGAGCAAGTCGGCATGGGTCGCGCCGTACTCAAGATTGCGACTCAATACGCGAAGGATCGCGTCGTGTTCGGTCGTCAGATCGGTCAGAACCAGGGCGTCCAGCATCCGCTGGCTCGCAACTGGGCCGAGCTGGAAGCGGCCAACCACATGATGCTGGCCGCCGCCGAACTCTACGACAAGGGGCTTTCCTGCGGCTCCGAGGCGAACGCCGCGAAGCTGCTCGCGTCCGAGGCCTGCATGCAGGCATGCCAGACCGCGATCCTTACGCATGGCGGCTTCGGCTACGCGAAGGAGTACCACGTCGAGCGGTTCATGCGGGAGGCGTGGATCGGCTACATCGCGCCCGTCACCCCGCAACTCATCCTGTCGAACATCGCCGAGCGCAAGCTCGGATTGCCCAAATCGTACTGACGAGCCGTGGGCAACCGTCGGTCCGACGATCGATGGTTGCCTACCTTCCAATAGAAAAGCCGGTCGATGACGCGAGCCCGCCGAAGAAAGAGCGGGCATCGGTCACACACAGGTTTTCCGGAGATAACGTATGTCGGTTACCAAACCATTGGCAGGCATCCGCGTCCTCGACCTGACCGTCGCGCTCGCGGGCCCCTATGGCTCCCTGTTGCTCGGTGGCCTGGGCGCTGAGGTCATTCGTGTCGAGCCCCCCTGTGGCGGCGACATCGCACGCAACAATCCCCCGTACATCGGCAAGGACGGCATCCACTTCGGTGTGAAGGGCGACGACGAAGTGTCGTTGACCACGCTCAACCGCGCGCGCAACAAGAAGAGCATCACGCTCGACCTGAAGTCCGAACAGGGTCGTGCGCTGTTCATGGAACTGGTCAAGGAATCCGACGTCGTCATCGAGAACGCGAGCGAAGGCGTCACGGCGCGACTAGGCGTGGACTACGAGCGTGTGCGCAAGGTCAACCCGAAGATCGTCTATGCATCGGTCAAGGCGTTTGGCGAGCCAAGCCCATACCCGAAGCTCAAGGGCATGGACATCATCGTCCAGGCGCTGTCCGGCATCATGGACGTGACCGGGTTCGCCGACGGTCCGCCCACCCGCATCGGGATTCCGATGGCCGACATGATCGCGCCGTTGTTCGCGGTGAACGGCATCCTCGCGGCGCTGATTCATCGAGGCAAGACGGGCGAAGGGCAACAGGTGCAGGTGTCCATGCTCGATTGCCTCGCGTCGTTGGTGGCCGAGGAACATTTCGACATCTTCCACGCGCATGGCTACCCCAAGCGTTCTGGCAACTTCCAGGACCGCCTGGTGCCGTTCGGCGTCTACCGCACGAAAGACGGTCACGTCGCACTCGTCGCGTTCCAGCCCGACTGGTTCCAGAACCTGACGGAAGCGATGGGACAACCCGAGCTGCTGAACGACCCGCGCTATGCCACGCGCGGCCCGCGCATGACACACGCAGCCGGGCTGAACACGCTCATCGAAGCGTGGACGCAGCAGCTCACCAGCGCCGAAGTCATCCACGAGTTGCAAGAGAAGCGCGGCGTTCCCGCCGCGAAAGTGCGCTCGCCCCAGGAGGTGCTGCATGACCCGGCGCTGCGGGAGCGTGGTGCGGTGGTCAGGCTGGAGCACCCTGGCCTCGCCGATGTCGACGCGATGGGCATGGGGCTGCCAATCAAGCTGTCCGGGACGCCCGTGCAGTTCGACCAGCCCGCGCAGGCGCTCGGTGCCGCCAACGACGAAATCTACCGGGGGCTGCTCAATCGCTCCGAAGCCGAGCTGTCGCAGTTGCGCAGGGACGGAGTGATCTGAGATGACTGATACGCGAACCCGCTCCGGTCCGCTCGCGGGCATCAAGGTGGTAGAAATCGCCGGCATCGGCCCCGGGCCGCTGGCCGCGATGTTCTTGGCCGACCTCGGCGCGACCGTCATCCGCGTCGATCGCAAGGCTCCGTCCGGCCTCGGCGCACCGCGCCCGGTGCAATTCGATCTCGGGCTGCGCAACCGCAAGTCGATTCGCGTCGACCTGAAGGATCCGGCAGCCGTCGAGATGCTGCTCGAACTGGTCGATGACGCCGACGCGCTGATCGAAGGGTTTCGCCCGGGCGTGATGGAACGCCTGGGCCTCGGGCCCGATGTGTGTCTCGCACGCAATCCGCGCCTCGTCTACGGCCGCGTGACCGGCTGGGGGCAGGACGGCCCGCTGTCGCACGTGGCCGGGCACGACCTGAACTACATCTCGATCACCGGCGCGCTGCACGCGATGGGCCGCGCCGGACAAGCGCCGACGCCCCCGCTCAACGTGCTCGGCGACTACGCTGGCGGCTCGCTGTACCTCGCGTTCGGGCTGCTCGCGGGCATCCTCGAAGCACGCGGTTCCGGTAAGGGCCAGGTGGTGGACGCCGCGATGGTGGACGGTGTCGTGTCGATCATGACGGTGATGATGGGCCTGCATGCCGCCGGGATGCTAGGCAAGGAACGCGGCACCAACCTGGTCGACACCGGCGCACACTTCTACGAGGTCTACGCGTGCGCCGATGGTAAGTACGTGAGTGTCGGCCCCATCGAAGGCAAGTTCTACCGGCTGCTGCTCGAACAGCTCGACCTGCAGAACCACCCGCTGCTGCAGGCGCAGATGGATCGCGTGCAGTGGCCGCAGGCCAAGCAAGTGTTGGCCGCAAAATTCAGCGAACGCACGCGCGACGAATGGGTGCAGCGGCTCGGTCATCTCGACGTGTGCGTGGCGCCCGTGCTCGACTTCGACGAAGCACCGCGCCACCCGCACGCGCAGGCACGCGGCATGTTCGTCGACGTAGACGGCGTGACGCACCCGGCGCCCGGCCCGCGCTTCTCTCGAACGCCGGCCGCGCGGCCCGAGGCGCCCGCAGTGTTGAGTACCAATAATGCAATCGCCGCGCTGCAAGACTGGTTGTCGGACGCACGCATCGAAGCCTATCACGCACAGCGGACGTTTATCTGACGTTGGCGAACGCACGACGGTCAGGATCGACGTAAGGACATTGTCACAGGTTCGACAAAACAGTATGCAATCTGTTTGACCTCGTCTTGAACGACGATATGAATTTACCGTTTTTCGCGTTATGTCCGTTTGGTGAGCGACAGAATACTTAAAAAATGAATCATTGTTAAGGAGGAGATATGAAGAACGTCACGAATGAAATGCCGCCTGTCGGCAGGTTGAACAACGTACTAGCAGCACAGGCCTCCCTTCAAACCAGGATCGACGGCCTTCGCTCGTGGTACGTCCTGATCATATTGATGCTTGCGTACTCGCTTGCATACATCGATCGCCAAATCCTGAACCTGCTGGTCGACCCGATCCGGCATTCGCTCGTTATTTCCGACACACAGCTTAGTCTTGTACAAGGAATCGCCTTCATTTCTGCGTATCTGCTCGCATCACCACTTTTCGGTCGACTCGTCGATATCACCAACCGGCGCAACATCCTGCTGATTGGAGTTTGTCTGTGGTCCATCTTCACGGCGTTATGCGGTACAGCCACGACGTTTGAAGGGTTGTTCCTCGCGCGCTTCGGCGTCGGGGCAAGCGAGGCATGCATGTTCCCGATCGCACTGTCGGTGATCGCAGACTGCTTTTCAGCAAAGCGGATGCCGCGTGCGATGAGCGTCTTCGTACTTGGACCATTACTCGGCGGCGGACTTTCGCTCGTTGCCGGCGGCCTTGTGATCTCGTTCGCCAGGGATGTCCGTCAGCAGTTTCCGATGCTGGCCGGATTCGAGACCTGGCAGCTTGCATTCATCGCGATTGGACTTCCGGGGCTGCTCTTCGCACTTCTTGTGCTGTTGACCGTACGTGAACCCATCCGTCGCAACATCGGCGGCAACAGGCCGGAAGAACGCCAATTCTCGGTTCGAGAATCAGCCTCGTTTCTTTGGGAGCGTCGTGGGTTCTACGTTCGGCTTTTCATTGGTGTCGGCATGCTGGCAATCGTCGTGCTTGGTATGCCGACATGGCTGCCGACGTATCTGATCCGTACGCACGGGATGCCCGCGGCCGTCGTCGGCTTCCGTTTCGGTTCGGTCGTGGTCACCTTTGGCATCGCCGGTGCATTGCTTGGACCACTAGTCGTTCGATGGCTCGAGCGGCGTGGTTACGAGGATGCCACACTACGGACTGCCGCAATCGCGATGGTTCCCATGTTGCTCTGCTGTGCGAGCATTCCGTTTGCGACCAGCGCAACATGTGTACTGGCAGCGGCGGCCGGCACGGTCTTTTTCTTTTCACTGCCTACCGGCTGCCTAGCGGCAGCCCTGCAATACGTTGCACCCAGCCGCATGCGCGGCACGGTCGGAGCACTCTACACGTTCTTCGCGCAGCTGATCGGCTTCGGGCTCGGCCCAACGTTGATTGCTATGGTCACGGACCGGGTGTATGGCAACCCGAAGATGGTAGGAAATTCGATCGGGATTATTTGCACGATTGCATCAGCACTGGCCGCTTGGCTTCTGCTTACCGCTCTCCCGCAATTTCGTCGATTGCTTGCCGAGGCACGCGCAGAGCGAGCTGACTGATCCTGCCAAGCCAAGGCCGCTGGCGGACACCAACATTTTTCGGTGCTCGCCAGGCCAGCTTGAACACATAGGGTCTTTGATTAGGGTCGACGAAACGGGACAAGAACGACTGGCCGAGCCAGCCGACGCCGCAAAGCAACTTACCGCCCGTATCGAACAATACCAGCTCGTCCGAAGCTTCAACAGCGCCATTGACCATCTACGGGCGAACCCGCTTCGCTCACGCTCTCGAAACCTGCACCCCAAGAGAAAGTGTCGAAAAGAACTGCAACAATGCGTCGCGACGACACTTGAATTTCAGGACAATCCGCCCGTGCTGGTTAGCTCCGACAATGTGAAACAGCGAGAGATCGGCCGCCTACACCAGATTCATATGCCCTGCCCCCGCACCCTCGTGCCGTTCACCTCCTCGACAAATTTGAGTATCGAAGTAAAGTCTGCGTCGCCAAGGCCTGCTTCTAACGCTGCGTGCCAGACGTCACGCGCACGCTCCAAAGCCGGCATCACACCTCCATCAGGCGCGCCTCCGCAAGGCCGAGCGCCATATCATTCCCGATCACGGTAAGCGCAGCGCCAAAGTCGAATTTCCCCGACACGGCCCGACTCATGATTCTCGAGCACGTGAAACGCTGGCCGGATCCCGAATCGATCAATCGCATCATCATGTCCACATCGAGCCCGGCTTTCTCCCCCATCGCAAGCCCTTCGGCACAGACCACCATGTTCGCCGCCATCACGACGTTGTTTACGATCTTCATGATCTGCGCCATGCCGGCGCGATCGCCCCTCGGAAACACTTCCTTGCCAATCATATCAAGCAGCGGCGACACTTTCGCAACCGTCGCCGGCATGGCTGATATCAACATGGCCAGCGTGCCGGCCGGCGCCGCGGCCGGGCCGCCGGAAACCGACGCATCAGCGATATCCATCCCGCGCTGCGCAAGGCCCGCGCCAATTCCTTCAATCGTGTCCTGGCCGATCGTCGACATCTCAACATAATCCCGGATCCCGGAACCGTGTACGACGCCGTGTGGACCGAGGCCGACCTCGTGCGAAGACAATGCTCGCCACGTCGGCGACCACTCGCAGCGAGCCATACGCGACGGCCCGCCATCGACGAACGGCGCTAGTGCATCTGCGGACGGATCGTACACATGTAGCCGACATGCGTGTCCCAGCAAACGCTCGGCCATGGGTGTCCCAATCTTCCCTAGCCCCAGGAAACCAATATCTTGGAGTGCCGTCATGACTACCTCAAACAAGGTGTGAATTCCAGATGAGACCGCATGCACCGCAACGGCGCTTCATCTCATCGTAGTGCGTCACGAATCCAGGCTGCGGTCTGCAGTCCCCCCTCTTGCGCCTTCGCTCAGATCAATCCAATCCCGAAAAAGCCGTGAATTAGGCCGTCGAAACGACATAGCGTGGTTTGCACGCCCGCCTCCGACAGACGGTGTGCATACGCGTCACCTTCGTCGCGCAGCCGATCGAACTCGGCGGTGACGACCAGTGCCGGTGGCAGTGCCGCCAGCGACGCGGCGCGCAGCGGGCACGCATACGGGTTGGATGAGCCATCCGCGTTCGCAAGGTAGTCGTCCCAGAAACGAACCATCGCCGCGCGCGTCCCGAATACGCAATGCGCCCACCGCGGCCAGGTTGCCGCCGGCACTGTCGCCCGTCACGACGATGCGCGATGGGTCGATCGACAGTGCATCGGCGTTCCGTTCGATCCATCGCACGGTGTCGAGACACTCGGCGACCGCAGCAGGAAACTGATGCTCAGGCGCCAGCCGGTAATCGATTGAGATCACGGCACTGCTGCCACCGGCGCACAGGTCGCGGCAACCGTGATCGTGCGTGTGCGATCACGAAGCCACCACCATGGAAAAACACCGTAACGCTATGACTCTGAGCGTCACGCGGCTGATATACGAGCGCAGCCAGCACGCGACCGGGCAGCGGGATGGCGATATCGACTGACTCCCCACCGCCGTGCGCCACTCAAGCGGCGGATACGCGTGTCACGGTTCGCCGCTATAGAGCCAATCCGTGATCGCCGTAAAGGCGCCACGTGATGATCGGCTCATAGGCGCCCGCAGCGGCCGGTCGCAGGCGCGGTTCGAACTTTCCAAGTCGGTACGCTCTGTTCTTTTTGAGCGGAGCGTCCATGGCCAATCGGAGGTCCGGAGTGTTTGAGTACCGCGAAGTCCTTGTCCGCATGCAGCAAGGCGATTCCGACCGCGACATCGCACGCGGCGGCTTGATGGGACGCAAGAAGTTGACGAGCGTGCGCCGCGAAGCCAAGGCGCGCGGCTGGCTGGACCCGACACCGCCGCTGCCGGATGACACCGAGATTGCGGGCGCCATCGGTCGCACACCGCAACTGCCCTACACCTGTGTGTCGGCGGTTGAGCCGTTTCGCGAGCAAATCCGCGCCTGGTATCCCGCGGGCGTCCAAGACACCACGATCCAAGCCGCACTTCAGCGTAACCACGGCTACACGGACAGCTATTCGGCAGTCCGGCGTGCCCTGCAGCACTTGGCCGCCGAGCGCGGTGTGGCGACCACGACGATTCTCGACTTAGAGACGGTTTCAAAAAGACGCGTAGCTACTGTTAACTTTTCTCTTGACCTGTTAACCTAAGCTCTTGACCTGTTAACCTGAGCCGTCGTGACAACGGGATCAGGAAGATGGGCAAGCCGATCATTGACGACGAGTTGTGGAAACTCATCGAGCCACTTCTACCGCCTGCCAAGCCCCGTCGGTTCAAGTACCCGGGCCGCAAGCCCGTGCCGAATCGCGCAGCGCTGACGGGCATTCTGTTCGTGCTGAAGACCGGCATTCGCTGGCGCGATCTTCCTGCGGAAATGGGATGTGGCTCGGGCGTGAGTTGCTGGCGACGGCTGCGGGACTGGCAAGAGGCTGGCGTTTGGGATGCATTGCACGCGTTGCTGCTGACCAAACTACGCGCGGCAAACCAGATCGACTTCTCACGTGTGGTCGTCGACTCCTCGTCGATTCGAGCGGTTGGGGCGGGCGA
Source organism: Burkholderia pseudomultivorans (assembly GCF_001718415.1). Lineage (NCBI taxonomy): Bacteria > Pseudomonadati > Pseudomonadota > Betaproteobacteria > Burkholderiales > Burkholderiaceae > Burkholderia > Burkholderia pseudomultivorans. Next base: position 44,762 of record NZ_CP013379.1, read on the forward strand.
AAAACTGGCCCGAACCCCACCGATCGAGCGCGACTCGGTTCCAAACACCACCTCGCCACCGACGCCAACGGCACGCCGATCGCGGCAATCTTGACCGGAGCCAACCGCAATGACGTCACGCAACTGATCCCCCTGATCGAGGCGATCGCGCCGATCAAAGGCGTTCGCGGTCGGCCACTGAGCCGGCCCAAACGCGTCTATGCGGATCGAGGCTACGATCACGACAAGTACCGGCGCATCCTGCACGAGCGAGGCATTCCCACCAGCATTGCCCGACGCGGACAACCACACGGCAGCGGGCTTGGGAAGGTTCGATGGGTCGTTGAGCGCACGCATGCCTGGATGCACCACTTTCGACGTCTCCGTATCCGATTCGAACGGCGTGCCGACATTCATGAAGCGTTCCTCAAACTCGGTTGCTCCATGATCTGCTGGAACACTTTGCAGCGGGCTCAGCAGTCTTTATGAAACCGTCTCTTAGCCCCGGCCGACGCCGCGCAGATCGACTTCGGGGCGGGTCCCGTGCTGACGGTCGTGGGCATAGCGGTCCGGACGTGGATCTTCGTGATGACGTTGTGCTGGTCGCGTCACCAGTACGCCGAGATCGTCCTCGACCAGACCGTCGAGACGTGGCTCGCCTGCCATCGGCGTGCCTTCGAATGGTTCGGCGGCTGTCCAGGCCGGGTCATCATCGATAACGCGAAGTGCGCGATCATCCGGGCGTACCGATACGAACCGGCGGTGCAACACTCGCACGCCGCGCTCGCCGAAGGATATGGATTCCGGATCGACGCCTGTCCGCCCTACGATCTCCAGCAGAAAGGCATCGTCGAGTCGGGCGTCAAATACGTCAAGAAGTCCTTCGTGCCGCTGCGCTAGTTCCGGGTCTGGCTGACGCCAACCGGCAACTGCGCGAGTGGTGCATGCAGCAGGCCGACACGCGCATCCACGGCACCGTTCACGAACGGCCGCTGACGCGCTTCGGCGTCGAGCGCCAGTTGCTCGCGGCGTTGCCGGACGTGCCGGCGGTACTGTCGGTCTGGAAGGAAGTGGCAGTCCATCGCGACGGCCACGTCGTCTACAAGCACGCGCTGTACTCGGCACCGTTTACGCTCGTCGGCAAGTTGCTCTGGCTGAAGGCGACCGATACGGTCATCCAGCTGTTCCATCGGCAAGAGCTCGTCGCGACCCCGCCGGGGCAGCGCGCCGGCAGCCGCCACACGGTGCGAGATCATCAACTGCCCAAAGCGCAGGCCTGGCTCGAGCACGATCCGCAGTGGTGTCTCGCGCGCGCAAAGGATATCGGGCCGTCGTGCCACGGCCTGATCCTCGCGCTGTTCAACGACAAGGTGCTCGTCAACCTGCGCGGCGCGCAGGGTCTCATCCGGTTGCGGCAGAATGTCGGCGATCTGCGTCTGGAGGCGGCCTGTGAGCGGGCTCGCGGTCAGCAGCCCGAAGTACAGCACCATCAAGGGCATCCTCGACTAGGGCTTGGACAGCGAACCCGTGCCGCGTCCCGCGTCGGCCCCGACTGTCGCTTACCAGAACGGCGGCCGTTTCGGCCGTGCTCTCCAATCCCTGCTGATCCATTGACACCATGAATCCGAGTACTGAACTGAATTCCATCATTAAACAGCTCCGCCTGTCCGGCGTCCCCGACACGCTCGAGCGGCGCAACCGTCAGGCAATCGATGGGCAGCTCGCTTACACCGAGTTCCTCGCGATGCTGCTGCATGACGAAGTCGCGCGTCGCAAACACAAGAAGCATTTTCATCGGTGCGACGCGTCTGTGTTGTTTTTTCAGGGTACTGCATGGCTTGTCTCCAATGTTTTCATCCCGCCCCGTCTCCTATCGAAAATCCACACGCTTATCGCCAGCAATCGCGAGCGACAAGCTAACCCGTGCTTTGAAAGTCCATGCAACAGGCAGCGCCATTTCGGTACAGTAGAATTTCAAAGCATGGGAGAAGCCGCTCCCTGTCAATCTCGAAATGACTATGCCAACCGACCGATCCTTGCCGCGACATGCTGGTCTGAGGTCCCTCAGCGGGCCGTAGAGAATCGACCTCGCATGGCCCCGTGCTACGCGACACGGTCAGACGGAAAGCGCCGTCGTCGTCGCGCCGCTTGCCCGCGGCTTGTCAATTCTTTCCGCCTTTACGCCAGACAAAAGCGCGCTCGGGAATCAGGAAATAGCCGACGTGACCGGGAATCCCGCGCCTACCGTGCTGCGCCTGCTGCGTTCGTTGGTGGCGCTCGGCTACTTGCATCGGGACGAGAAAAGCAAACTGTATTCGTTGGCGTTGGCGTCGCTGGCACTGGGCTATGCAGCCATCGCGGATCCCGAAATGCTGCGGATCGCCAGCGTCGAAATGCGCGTGTTCGCCGAAGCGACGGATACGTACGTCCTGCTTGGCACACGCGACCGGCTCAACGTGGTTCTGCTGGAAGCGCACGTCAATCGTCGTGCGTTGCTGGAGTTATGGCTCTCGCCCGGCATGCACGTTCCGATCGCCTATTCGATGATGGGATGGGCCCTGCTGGCGGCGCTTCCTGAGGACGAGCGGCATTATCTACTGACCCAGGTCGAACTCCACGCCGGCGATGCCTGGCCGGCCATCATTCGCCGCCGAATGTGTGAAAAGATCGTGCAGGTACACGAATTCGGTTTCTGCATGCTGGATGGCGAGTGGGAGCCGGAGCTAACGTGTGTTGCAGCCCCCGTCACGCCGCCGGGTCACCCGCCTCTCGTGCAGTGCTGCGACGGACGCACGGCGCGCGTTGCACAGGCCAGTGTCGAGCGCGAACTCGGATCGAGGCTTGTCGCGTGTGCGCATGTCCTGCAGGAGCGACTGCCGACACGTCGCTGATCACCCGCTCGCCTATCCCAGATACCACCATGGCCAACGATACGGAAATCACGATGACGCTCGAACGCGGGTTACAGGTGCTCAGCGTATTCCATGCCGAACGCATACCGCTAACAAACGGCGAACTGCTGCGGCGAACCGAACTGCCGCGATCGGTCGTGTCTCGCCTGACCTACCCTTATCCAGCTCGGGTTCATCCGCCGCGTGGCAAGCAGCTCCCGGTTCGAACTGGCTGCGGGCATATTCGGTATCGGTAACTCCTACCTGGCAACCAATCCCGTCACGCGACTGGCCGAACCAGTGATGCAGCACCTCTCCGACCATCTCGGTGTCCCGGTTGCACTCGCCGTGCCACATCGTCTCGACATGCTGTGCGTGGCCCATTGTTACGACGCGCGCAACTAGACACTTCAGCTGGGTGTCGGGTCGTTGCTGCCCATGGGCACGACGGCGATCGGGAAAGCCTGGCTCTGGGGCCTGCCGGAAAACGCTCGCTACGATTACATCACACGATTGCTGAATGCCGCCGGTGATCAAACACCGGCGCTCGAGGCCGGCTTCGATGCCGCTTTCAACGAGCTCGATTCGATCGGCGTCTGCACATCGATCGGCGAATGTCAAAAAGACGTGTACGGGATCGTGTTGCCGATCCGGGTAGGTTGCGTCGACATACCGATGGCACTGAGCTGCGGCGCAGTAGATCCCAAGCTGGACGCCAGCGCTATCAGGCATCACATAGTGCCCGTGATCAAGCTAACGGCAATCGACCTAGGCACTGTCCTTCGCGACATTCGGTACACGCCATGAACGTTCAGACGAATGCGAAACCGTACGGTCTTGCACCACCGATTGATCGTCCACTCCTGGCTTCAAGGTGAGCCGCCCGAGCGCCCTTCCTCGTAGTCGACCTTGACAAATTCGCCGCCCGCAACTTGACCTGGCCGACCACCTCCGCGTGTGTCGTTTGCGCGCACGATTGCGCCCGCGGCGCGGCGGTCATCTTCGCTGACGTGCGCACCGGCACTGCTTTGTACTGCCACCGAGAATCCCAGCGTGAGCGGTTTCCCGACCACGCCAGGAACGGTCGCTGCGCGCCGCTCGTCAATGGTCGCTTCCAGAGGAACTCATTTCGTTACTATCATAGGAAAGATAGGATTACCAAGCTGTCAATCGTGCCAACATCGACCACTTAAGCATACCGCCTAGCACGTCGTGCCAGAATAAAAAATCGGCACCGAGATTGGCCGACCAGGCCTTCCTCTTGCCCGTCCCCGCAAGAACAACTGTCCTTAAAATAGTCGACCTTCCAGCATCCTAGTTTATGGATCGTGCCGCTATGTGCCCCTCGCGAATTGCGGGTTGAATATCACGAGCCGACAGTGCGTCACCGACCAAGTGGAGTTGGCCCACTCGCCCTCGCAATGCTGCCCAGATTTCGTTTTGCGACTCCCGGTAGCCCACGATCACCACAGTGTCGGCCGGGACGCTTTCCGTCTGGCTTCCGAAAAGCGGTCTGATTTCGACACTTCCCTTCTCGATGGAAACTAGGGCCGATTGCGTGGCGATGCGCAACCGGCCCGCGTTGTACATTCGGCGCAACGCGGCTTGCGTGCGCCCAGTGGTCTCGACGGCCGGAGCGAACATCAGGTGGCGCGTCACATAGGTCACCTCAGCCCCGCGATTGATCAGCGCTTCGCAGCAACCGATAGCTTCGTAGTGCCCGACGTCGTCGAAGACCAGCGCCGTGCGACCCACGTTCTGCGGCGGGGCCATCGCGAGATCCAGTGACGTGAGCACCGTCGCGTCCCGCGAAATCCGCAACTCGGCAGCCGGGTCGGCGGTCTGCCGGAACTCGCGAACGTCCGCCGGCTGCGAACCCGTCGCCACGATCACGGCATCCGGCTGCTCCGCCAGCACGTCGTCCGCATCCATATACGTCGACAGCCGCACGTCTGCACCTAGGCGGTAGATCTCGTTCTCCAGCCAGATCGCGATATCTCCGATCGGATGGAGTTTTGGCAAGTGTTTGGCGCAGTTGAGCAGACCGCCCAGATCGGACATCGCCTCGACCAATGTCACCCGGTGCCCGGCAAGCAGCGCTGTGCGAGTGGCTTCCATGCCCGCCACCCCGCCGCCTACCACCAGCACCTTGCGTGGAGTCCCGGCTTTCACGATCGTCTCGTCCGACAGCGTCCGCTCGTACCCTACTGCAGGGTTCACCGCACACCCCATCCGGCCGGCGAACGCGCCGCCCAGGCACCCCTGGTTGCAGCCGATACACGGGCGCACCTCGGTACCGCGCCCCTCACGACTCTTCACCACCAACATTGGATCGGCAATCATGCCGCGTACAATGTTGACCATGTCCGCCTGCCCCGACTTCAACGCCTGCTCGGCGTCGTCCAGCGTTGCATAACGACCCACGATGATGCGCGGAACCGTTACCCCCCGCGAAATGCGCTCAGCATGAGGCAACTGATAGCCCACCGGCGCGTCCATGCCCGCATAGCGGTCCACGTGAAAGTAGTAGTCACCGTGCGTGATGTTCACGAAATCGATCAGGCCCTCGGCCTGCGCCCGCAACGCAATGGCGTTGACGTCTTCATCCGCGAGAATGCGCGGGTCGGAGCTTCCACCGATGCGCACGCCGAGCGCGAAATCCGGCGACGTGGCCGCGCGAATCGCGTGCAGAGTCTCGAGGAACGCTCGAATGCGGTTGTCAAAGCTGCCGCCGTATGCATCGGTACGCTGGTTCAGCACCGGCGAGAAGAATTGAGAGAACAGGTAGCCCGCTCCGGCCAGCACTTCTACACCGTCCAGGCCCGCGACCTGCATGCGGGCGGCCGCCTTGGCGTACGCATCGATCACTTCTTCGATCTGGTCGGTAGTCATCGGAATAGGCGGAGCGACCGAGTAGCGCCCCGTCAGCGCCGACACTGCCCATGGCAAGCCGCCGTCCGCGGCCGGATCGGTATAACCGCCGTGCCAAAGCTGCGTAAACAACTTCATGCCCGTCGGGGCGATCGCATCGACCAGTTTTCGCATCGGCACGATCGATCCATCGTCGCTCGCAGTCAGTGAAAACGTCGATGACGAATGAACCGATGTGCTTTCGATGATCGACAACCCCGCGCCGCCTTTTGCGCGCGCCAGGTGATACGCAATCAGGTCGTCGTTGACGTATCGGTCGGCCAGGCGCGTCGCATGCGCAGTGCGCACGATACGGTTCGGAATCTCAACGGCACCGATCCGAAGCGGTGAGAAAACATGTTTGTACATAATCAGGCTATCGAGCGTTTGGACGTGATGCCACCGTCGACTGTGACGATGGTGCCGCTGGTGTAACCTGAGCGGGGTGACGCCAGATAAACGAAAAGATCGGCGATTTCCTCGACCGTCGCAGCACGCCCCAGCGGGTAACCTGCGATCAGTTCGTCCGAGCGCCCTTCGTCACCGAGCAGGCGCGCCGCGTGGTTTTTCAGAACCTTGGCGATTCGCTCGGTAGCGACAGGCCCCGGATTAACGCCTAACACACGGATACCATCGTCCAGGCTACGGCCGCCCAGCGCGCACGTAAACGCCATCAATGCGGCATTGCCGGTCGAACCAGCGATGTAGTTGAAGTCGAAGTTCTGGCCGCCATTGCCGATGTTGTTGAGAATCACACCGCCGCCGCGCACCTTCATCCCTGTGTAAATCGCACGCGTGAGGTTGATGTAGCCGAAGACCTTCAGTTCCCAGCCATTGCGCCACGCATCTTCATCGACATCCCACAGCGTGCCGCCCGGAATCGCACCGGCGTTGTTCACCAGGACATCGATTGCGCCCGCGAACGCGACGATCTTCTCGATCGCGCCAGGCGCCGTCATGTCCAGCGCGAGCACTTCCACGCGCGCGTCATGCATGGCGCGCAGGTCAGCCGCCAGCTTTTCCAGTTTGTCTGCAGAGCGAGCAGTCAATACGAGGTGGCAACCCTCTGCGGCGAACGCCTTCGCGAGACCCTCGCCGATGCCCTGTGATGCACCGGTGACCAGCACTCTCCGGTTTACAAGTTTCATGTCCATTGTGAGTTTCGTACCATCCCTATCCGAAATTTGTCATTCCAGTTGCGATCCCGACCGCAACTAACCGCTGAGATGCCTTCGCACAGCCTAATCGAACATTGAACGCCAGATACCACGCGCGGATCGATGCACCAAGGCGACTGTTCCGTACTTTGACATTAAAACCATGGCAATCTTGTGCTCGGTACGTTTATCCTCTGCCTCGCATCAGGCCGCCGTTGTCGACGTTGACCGACTGACAGGCAGTGCTTCTCCAAAATTCAGACATCATGAACAGTACCGTACGCTATCTATTTATGCTCCGATCTCGGAAGCGGCAGTTGTTGCGACAGCAATCTTGTGCGCCATCAGCAATGATGGTTTCCTTGGGCTCTTGTGGGTATCGGCAACGATATATCGAACCTCGATCACGGGTAAAAACGGCAGCTTCGCGGCTTTGTACGCGGCCTGACACAGCTAAATCATCGTATCGACCAGCTTTGGATCGGCCGCCACACGCGTTCGATCTCGCAATCGTCGGCGTCCGATGTATTCAATCTCGCTAGAGCGTAGATGCTTCTGCCACCACCGCGGCTTTGCAGTCTGCATGGAGATCTCGTCGATATTTTGTGATCTATTCAAGTGACCAGGCCATGTCATCCCATTTCGGAACGGATGCGCCGTAAAGTAGTGCTCGATTGTCTCCGGATTTCTTGTACTCCTTCAACTTATGGTCGAGCGCGCGAACAGCATCGTCAATTGAGCAAAGAACTCTTTCCCGTACTTTGAAAACCGGCACCGGGATGATCTTTCCCGTCGGGCGACGCAACTCCTCCGAACTTAAAAATGCGGCCATATATAGGCCATCTCCAAGGGGGCGCGCACCAGCAGGCAACGCTTTGTCAGCTTGCTGCGGCGTCTCGCGCTCGTCTATCAGGTGCCCGCACGCGCCCGGAGAGCGTCATCCTGGCGCAAATTCATTCACACGCATGCAACCTTGCCCTTCGACACTCCCAGTTCATTTCTCATCGTCGCAAAACGAGGCACATGTTCGGCACGCCTTCAACTTGTCTCGCAATGCACGGCGACAGCCCGGAAAAGCAGGTTCAGAGACAAAAGCAAACCGATTCACCCAGAAGCCTGACGTCCGCACGGAACTGTCGCAACCGATATCCTCGCCGCGACAGAATATAGGACGCAACCATCCGTGCAGCCGCGGCAGGGGCAATCCGCCAGCTGGGACATTAATGCTGCCTGCTCAATGATTCTGTACTTACGGGAGGGTGGTTCGCGAAAGCCAGGCGCGAAATTCCACAGGTTTGTTCCGTCGTACGGAACAACTACGCGTCGTGCATTGACGCACTCATGGTTGGCGCACAGGGTGGTGCATCGAACACTACGAAGGAGATGTCATATCTGAAGAAAACAGGAGGCGTCTGGGTATGCGTCGTACTCAAGGCTCCCGTTCGATCCCCCGTCGAATGGGGTCTTGCACATCACGCTCAACCGTCCCGAGCGGCTCAATGCGCTCGATGGGCGCGGACACGATGAACTTACTCGCGTATGTTAAGACCATCAACTTCAACATTGCGGATTGAGGGGCCAGCCGCAACGTCACATTCGGCCCGGGAAAATAAAATATGGAATCATTTGATTACGTCATAGTGGGGGCAGGCAGCGCAGGTTGCGTCTTGGCACTGCGGTTGGCTGAGGCAGGCTACAGCGTGTGCGTCCTCGAAGCCGGCCCCGCGGATCGCAACATCATGATCCACGTGCCCGCGGGTTTCATCTACGCCGTGTCGAATCCGAATCTGACATGGGGTTTCCATAGCGCCCCGGTGCCGGGCATCAACGGCCGATCCGTGCCATTGGTGCAGGGCAAGGTACTCGGCGGATCCAGTTCGATCAACGGCATGGTCTACAACCGCTGCCAACCGCAAGACTATGACGCGTGGGCCGAGCTGGGAAATCCCGGCTGGGGCTTCAAGGATGTTTTGCCCTACTTCCGTCGATCCGAGCGTCGCCTTGGAGCAGGAGACAATGACTTTCGTGGAAGAAGCGGACCGGTAACCGTCTCGAATCCCGACTATCCCAATCCGCTCTCTGCCCGCTTCATTGCAGCCGCCGAAGCGCAAGGAATTCCGTTTACGGACGACTACAATGGCGCGTCCCAAGACGGTGTCGGCGACTTCCAGTTCACAATCGACCCTAGCCGTGGTCCAGGCCGACGTATCAGCACCGCGGTGGCGTTCCTCAATCAAGCAAAGCGCACCAAGCGTGTGACGATTCGTACCGGTTGTCTTGCAGAAGAGATCCTGTTCAAAGGACGAACGGCCGAAGGCGTACGTTACCTTCGTGGCCGTGGGCACAATCAACGTACATCGGTCATGGCCCGACGTGAAGTTATCGTCTCTGCCGGTGCAATCAACACACCGCGTCTGCTCCAGATTTCCGGTATCGGTGACGGTGTACATCTGCAGGAGATCGGCCGTGAGGTACTGATCCATTCGCCAGGCGTCGGCGCCAACCTGACAGATCACTACCAAGTCCGACTATCCGCGCATCTCCAGGGCACACGCACATTGAACGAACGCGCATCTGGCCTACCGCTACTATCCGAGATATTCAAGTGGTTGATCGGCCGTCCGAGCCTGCTGTCATTGGGGCCAGTGCCATTGCGCTTGTTCTGCCGCACCGATCCGAGAATGGCCGTGCCAGACCTGCAGATGTCGTTTACCCCTGGAAGCTTCAAACAAGGCGAAACCGGAAAACTGGATGCCTATCCAGGCATGACTATCGGCGGATACCAGCAAAGGCCCGAGAGCCGCGGCTATGTTCGCGCCATCTCGACCTGCATACACGACCCGCCGGAAATCCAGCCGAACTACTTGGCGACGGATACCGACCGCGCTGCCATCATCCATGTCATCCGGCTCGCAAGACAACTAATGCGCTCACCCGCCTTCAAGCCACTTTTTGTCGACGAAAGCTTCCCGGGCGGCTCGGTGGGCAACTCGGACGATGAAATTCTCGACTTTGCACGTAGGTCCGGAGGAACAGCATTCCATCACATGGGTACGGCTCGCATGGGTCCCGTGAGTGACCCCATGTCAGTGGTAGATGCTCGCCTGCGGCTGCGCGGTGCAAACCATCTGCGAGTTGCGGATTGCTCAATCATGCCGACCGCTATGTCAGGCAACACCAATGCCCCGGCGATCATGATTGGTGAAAAAGCCGCTGACATGATCATCGAGGATGCGCGTTATACCTGAGTGCGGTGGAAAACGAAAAAAGCAAATCCAGCTTTGACGCGTTCGCATATCCGCAGCTCAAATTATTGGCCACGCTGAAGCGAGTCGGCATCGACCGTCATGCACCCAACGACGAGTTGTGCATGCACCACCATTTCGATCATGCGGGCTGGAAAACATACAAGCAGAACAGCCGGTGGCTACCCACGGTCCCAAACGCGAAATGACCTTTTGGTAAAGAGGAGTACCCGGCCGGGAAAGCGCCCTCGCATTGGTAGTGAGACGGATTGAACGGCTTTCGCGTACCCACTATGCTGTCGGATGAACTGCCGCGCCGACGATGCCGTTTGGAGACCCCACACATTAATTTCAAAGCACGGAATTAGTGTGTGTTAACCCTTGATGTTGACCAGCGACGCCGGAATAATCGATAACGTAGTGGCTCCTTGTGGAATGAGCTGCGGGAGCTGTAATCACGTGGCTTGTGTTGCGCGGATCTTCTTCGTCGTCGCTTGGCGAGAATGCCTTGGACGATCAACAGTCGATGGCACTTTGCAGCCACTGATTTTCAACCACGCCTACTCTCGCCGAAGCCATGGCGGTCGCGATAACCGGCCTCAAGTCGCTTTGCCCAACGCGCGCCCTGTTTCTGCATGGAGTTGACCCTGTAATCCCGGACACGGCATCACACTAAGGTTGCTGAATCCATCGAGCGCCGGAACTCGCGAGGCGAGCGGTATTTCAGCGCGCTATGGGGATGCTTCTCGTTGTAATGCTCGAACGCGATGGCCAAGTTGCGTGCGGCAGTCGCTGCGTCCGGCTTCGGCATGAAGGCGACGTAGTCGCGTTTCATCGTCTTCACGAAGCTCTCTGCCATCCCATTACTTTGTGGGCTGCACACCGGTGTGGTCAATGGCTTCAGGCCGATGGCCACTGCGAACCGGCGCGTGTCGTCGGCCGTGTAGCCCGAACCGTTGTCGCTCAGCCACTCGATTTCGGACGGGGTATGCAGTTCGTTGCCAAACCGATTTTCCACTGCAGCCAGCATCACGTCGCGCACGATGTCGCCGCTGTGACCTGCTGTCGTGGCTGCCCAGCTCATCGCCTCTCGGTCGCAGCAATCCAGCGCAAACGTCACCCGCAGCGGCTCGCCGTTGTCGCAGCGGAACTCGAAGCCGTCCGAGCACCATCGCTGATTGCTGCGCGCGACGGCCACCTTGCCATCGTGCCGACGTTGCGGCCGAGGCGGGGCTGGACGCCGTTGCATCAGCAGACCGTGAGTGCGCATGATGCGATAGATGCGCTTCGCATTGAACGGCACCTGTCCGGCAGCAATGCGTTCATTGCGCAGCGAGCCCCACACCCGGCGATAGCCATAGCTGGGCAAATCGCCGACGACTCGGCGGATTTCCTCGACCACGCTCGCATCGTCCGTCTGCCGCGATTGACGGCCATCGCGCCACGTCGCCGGACGCGACAGTCGTGCCGATACGTTCGAGCGCGACACGCCGAGAACTTCACAAACCAGTTTCACTGGTCGTCCTCCGGCAGCGAGGGCGAGTGCGCTATCCATTTTTTTGCCCGGCCGTACTCGACTGCTTCGCGGAGAATCTCGTTCTCCATGGTCTTCTTGCCGAGCATCCGTTGCAGCTCGCGAATCTGCTTGAGCGCGTCGGCCAGCTCTGAGGCCGGAACCACTTCCTCGCCAGCCTTGACCGCTGACAGGCTCCCATCCTGGTACAGCTTGCGCCAGTGGAACAGCTGGTTCGGGTTCACGCCGTGCTGCCGCGCGACCATCGAAACCGACTTCCCTGGTTCGAAACTCTCGCGAACCATCGCCAGCTTTTGCTCCGCCGTCCAGCGCCGCCGGCGCTCCGGGCCCGTCAACACTTCCATCACTTCCTGCCTGGTGTTAGTCAAAAACACAGTCTTATGCCTACCCGTTATTGTAAGTGGGTGACTGTGTCCGGCGTTTCAGGGGGCTGCTCCAGAGCCTTTCCAGGACTAAGGACATCCAACCGGAAGAATGCACGGGAGTCAAGGGCACCCCATCAAACCGACGTGATCGATTTGCCACGCGAGCCGCTTTCGCCGCGGCCCGGATACACCACCACGCTCTAGGGGCTGCGCTGCGTCCCGCAGCTTGCCCCGGCGCTTGCCACCCCATGTCCACCTGAGCCGCTACGCGCCTCAGATAGCGCGCTCGCCGCGCGCGGCGTTCCGCCTCATCGACATGCCGCTGCTCCCGACGTCCCTGTCCCCTGAGCTCGTCGTCCTATTTCCGCGACCGTAGCGCCGGCCTTTGCCGCGTCAAGGCGCGCGGGGCCGTGTCGTGCGCTGCGCTCCCTCCCGCCCCACCCCGCGCGTGATTCCTTGACCCGGCGCCGGCCGGCGCTCGTCCGTTCGCGGGACGACGAACTAAGGGGACCGGCGGCAGCTGCGAAGCGCAGCACGCCGACTCGACAGAACCCAATACGTCGGGACTCTGAATCTTGGGTCCCGGTCAGCTAACACCGCGTTACGCGGTACGTCATAGAGGAAAGAGCATGTACAAGCTGGTTATCGAGTGTGGGCCTGCGCCGGCCGACGAACAGTGTGTTCAGCTGGGAAATGAGAACTATAAAGAGCGCAGCCGCGCGGAATGCCGCGCCTACATCAAAGTGATCACACGGGCTCTGGGCGAACCGCCTGAGGGGGCACGCTTCATCGTCCGGCGATGTACGCATGGTTTCGGCGAATACTTCGAGGTCGCCGTAAAGGTCGAAAGTGAGGAAGGATCGCCCGAATGCGAGACGGCCGTTCGTTATGCATTCCGCTGCGAAGCGGAGGCTCCGACTCGGTGGGACGACGAGGCGCGTCGTGAACTAGCCGCTGCGGGCTTTCCGGTGTCGGCTACCGAAGAACGCGACGAGCTGGCGAAGGCAGGCACCGTGCGGCAAAAGATCAACGCCGCGCTCTGGAAGGACCTCGATGAATTGATCATGCAGTGCGATGCAGATTCACCCGTTGGCGAGTCCTGCGTCCGCATGCTCAACCTATTCGAGCGGATCCTCGCGTGCGAAGAACTCGAGCCGGATCTTCGGGAAAGCTTTGCGCGAGAAGCCGTACGCCAGTGCAACGTCTGGTACTTCGGTTGAGCGCGATGCAAACGATCGAAATGTTCCCGCTGGCGGAAGTGCGCCCGAGCCTCGATCAGCGCGTCGGACTCGCGCTCCGGGCTCTGTTGGCGCTCTTCGCCGCGAATCGAATGGTGATCTGCCAATTCAGCGCGGGCAAGGATAGCGGGGTCGTGACGAGTCTCGGGCTCGAGGCTGCTCGCCAATATGCGGTCGCCGGCGGGCGGCCGCTTGTCTGCGTCATCACGGCCGACACCTTGGTCGAATCGCCGGAGATGGTCGAGCATGCACAGCGCGAGCTCGACAAGATGGTGACGTTTGGTCAGGAGCACAGTTTCGAAGTTCGCATCCTGGTTGTCGCGCCGTCGCTCGCGACGTCGTGGCAGCTCGCAGTGCTGACCGGCCGTGCCTTGCCCAGCTATGCCGGCACGAACTCGGATTGCTCGGTGTCGTTAAAAATTGAGCCGAGCCGAGTCGGTCGCAACCAGCTGTATCGCGAGGCACGAAAGGCCGGCTATGCAGAGCCAGTCGTCCTGCTCGGCACGCGCTTCGACGAAAGCGAGCGGCGCAAAGCGAAGATGACCGCGCGGGGCGATCGCGCGGATACGCCGGTCCGCAATAGCGACGGCGAGCTGACGCTCTGCCCGATCGCCGACTGGTCGACCGAGGACGTCTGGGAGTTTATCGGCGAAGTTTCGTCCGGGCTGCGGCGCAGCTACACGGATTTCGAAGAAACGAAGCGGATCTACGCGCATGCTGGTAACAGCAGCTGCGCGATCGTGTCGGACCTCACGTTCGAGGAGGCGTCCGCCGGCAAGCGCGTGCGCCGCGGACATTGCGATGCACGCACCGGCTGCTGGACCTGCCAACAAGCCGATGATCGGTCGCTCGCGGAGATGATCCGCTTCGACGAAGATCGGTATGCCTATGCGCGTGGCCTGCAGCAGCTGAATCGCTTCATCCGCGCGATCCGCTACGACTGGTCACGTCGCAACTGGGTGGGTCGCACGATTCGGGAAGGGTACATCTGCCTCGAGCCCGATACGTTCGGAGCCGCGACCGTGCGCGAGCTAGTCCGGTACATGCTGACAATCGATCGAGACGAGAGAATCCGTGCGAAGCGCGCCGGAACGCACCCGAAGTTCCAGACGTTGCCGCTGCCGATGATGATCGCCGTTGACGCGATGCAGTCCCTGCAGGGGCTCGCGGCGCCCTTCGCGATCTGGGCAGATTACCGCGACATCTGTGAGCGTGGCGTGAGCTACTCGGTGCCGGAAATCGCGCCGGCCGCGCCGGCACCGTTGCCCGAGCCGCTGTTCCTGAAGGTTGGTACCGAATGGGACGATACGGCGGATCAATGGACAGGGTTTCGAGATCCGCTGTTCGAGGCATTGACCGAGCGCTCGCCCTGCGCGCCGACAGTCATGGATCTCGGCAACGGCAAGAGCACATGGGAGGTTCGAACTGGCGCACGCTTCGACGTCGATGTCGAGTCGGCCGAGATGATCCTGGAGTTCGAGGCTGATCGGCTGGCCGAAATGCACGATCGCGGCTTTCATCCCGGCGGAATCACGGCCGGTTATCGGTGGTATCTGAGTTACGGGGCGCTGACGCTCTCCCACAAGCAGCAGCTGAAGCACGATGAGGTGGCGCGACGCACCGACTTCAAGGACCGGCTCGGCCTAAATCTCGGGCACGACGTCGCGCAGCTTGTCCAGCAAGGGGTGCGTTTTGGTGACCTGCCTGACAACGCGAGGTATGCCTGGGCGCACAAGGCAACGACGGCCGGCGCGCAGACCACCTTCGAGTTTGCCCTCGATGCATGATGGAGGCCCGGGCTACGTGGCTGGTTGGCGGAGGGACCGGTCGCCCTGGCGCTGGCCGAAGCCGCCAAGCCCTGGCGTGCGCGGCATCGACGCGGCCGGGAGAAATCGAACGGCTGTCGGGGGCCGGATTTTCGCTGAAGGTTCTGCGTCGAAGCATAAATAAAGATGGGACCGCATGTTCGCGGTCCCATCTTTACAGGAGACGACAATGATCCATCCAGTGATCTACATCGACCACGACAACGCGGAGTTCTTCAGCAACGAACACGCGCTCCTGGTCTGGTGGACGCCACGGCGCATGTGCGTGGTGCTGCGGTAAGTGAAGGGGCTAAAGCCCCTGTTCTTACGGTCCCGAGCAACCGGATCGTGCCGGGCCGCGACGGCTCGCGCATCAAACCGACATGATCGATTTGCCACGCGAGCCGCTCTTTCCGCGGCCCGGATACACCACCACGCTCTAGGAGCTGCGCTGCGTCCCGCAGCTTGCCCCGGCGCTTGCCACCCCATGTCCACCTGAGTCGCTACGCGCCTCAGATAGCGCGCTCGCCGCGCGCGGCGTTCCGCCTCATCGACATGCCGCTGCTCCCGACGTCCCTGTCCCCTGAGCTCGTCGTCCTATTTCCGCGACCGTAGCGCCGGCCTTTGCCGCGTCAAGGCGCGCGGGGCCGTGTCGTGCGCTGCGCTCCCTCCCGCCCCACCCCGCGCGTGATTCCTTGACCCGGCGCCGGCCGGCGCTCGTCCGTTCGCGGGACGACGAACTAAGGGGACCGGCGGCAGCTGCGAAGCGCAGCACGCCGACTCGACAGAACCCAATACGTCGGGACTCCGAATCTTGGGTCCCGGTCAGCAAAAACCAACCAGGAGCATGTATGCAACACCTCACGGCAACCTATTCCCCCGACGATAATAAGCTGCGTCTGTACAGCACCGCGCGCCTCGACGAGGCGCTGTATCGACGTGTTCACGATGCGGGCTTCCGGTTCGCGCCGAAACAGGATCTGTTCGTCGCGCCGAGCTGGACGCCCGCCCGCGAGGATCTTCTCCTCGAGCTGTGCGGCGAGATCGATGACGAGGACACGTCGCTCGTCGAACGCGCGGAAGAGCGTGCAGACCGGTTCGACGGATATAGCGAACGGCGTGCGGCCGACGCGAAAGCCGCACATGCCGTGTTCACCTCGATCACCGAACGTATCCCGTTAGGTCAGCCGATCCTGGTCGGTCACCACAGCGAAGCCCGCGCACGACGCGATGTCGAGCGTATCGATAACGCCATGCGCAAAGCGGTCTCGATGTGGGACACGCACGAATATTGGGAGCGTCGCGCGGCCGGTGCACTCCGGCACGCGAAATACAAGGAGCGTGCGGACGTCCGCCATCGTCGGATCAAGCGCATCGAGGCCGATCGCCGAAAATGCGTGCGCAGTCTCGAGCTCCTGAAGGCTGCAGCCGACGCGCTGCGATCGCCAACGCTGACCGTGGAGCATGCCCTCACGGTGGCTTCGGCGTCGGGTCTGCACGGTCTTTGGAGCGCACTGAACGCGTGTCCCGATAGCTTCCGCGCGACCTGTGACCAGTATCTCGAACGGGAAGGCCGCAATCGTGCACATTGGGAACGCTGGATCGCGCATTACGATTGCCGCCTGAACTACGAGCGCGCAATGCTCGCGGAGCAAGGCGGCATCAAGGCCGATGCGTTCGACATCGTGCCAGGTGGCCAAGTGCTCGTCCGCGGCGAGTGGCTGGTCGTGAAACGCGTGAATCGTTCAGCTGGTGCGATCTGCAGCGTCACGACACAGGCGCGCTTTGTACCGGTCCGCGGTATCGAGGAAATCGAAGACTACCGCGCGCCGTCTGTCGAGGTGGCGGCCAAGGTCAAGGCTGCAAGCAAGCTGCCGCCCCTTTGCAACTACCCTGGTACAGGCTTTCGCGAGATGACCAAGGCCGAATGGGACGCCACCCATCGCGACTATAAGGGGTCGCGCGAGCTCGGCGCCGGCGCCGTTCGACCGGGCGGGTATCGGCCGGACATCGAGGGCGCGGCAGACGTCTCCAGCTCGGCCGGCCGGCACCGCGTGCGTTCGGTGGTCCACCGCGGTGTACTGGTGGCGGTCTACCTGACAGACGTTAAGCGGGTCGACCCACCGGCAATCCCGCCCTCTGGAAGCGAAGTTGAGTTTGCCGCACCGGATCTCACGGCAGCCCAACCCTCCTGACGGCGTGATATCGGCGCCCCGGCCATGCCGGGGCTTTTCCTTGGGCATCGGCGATGACCACAGCCGGTGGCACATTCGCTCCCACGCGCGTGCCGCGCACTCCAGATCGGCCGGCCCATAAACCGCGGGCCGCCCTCATGACCAACTGCACACTGAACCGCCCTCTTGAGGTCTCGGCCAGTGGATCTAACCCGGCCGGAAAGAGGTAAAGCGCCCCGGGTTCTAAAAGGATGTCGCTACCCGTCGCAAACGATCGCCGCGCTGGTTTCGCCGGCCAGAGCGGGCCCGCACACTATGGCGCGCGCCCACTCCTTCAAGGGCTTTCGCGGCATAAACGGTGCCCTCCTACGGACTGCCTCCCCGTTATTCCACGGTCCCTTGACCGGCAACCCCTGCGCGGCGCTCGCAAGCGCCGGGTAGCGACATTTCGGAGCCGCATACGGCAACGCGCTATCCGCCCCCCAACTGTGGAGCGCATACATGAGCTTTCTCTATAACGGCGATTGCCTGGAAGTGTTGCCGTCCATTCCGGACGGCGTGGTCGACTTCGTCCTGACCGATCCGCCCTATCTCGTCAACTATCAGGATCGCACCGGGCGCTCGATCGCGAACGATGTCAAATCCGACTGGCTGGCGCCGGCATTCGCGGAGGTGTACCGCGTCATGAAGTCGAACACGCTTTGCGTGAGCTTCTACGGCTGGACGAAGACGGACCTCTTTTTCGACGCGTGGAAGCGCGCCGGCCTGCGGGTCGTCGGCCACATCGTTTTCGCGAAGTCCTACGCGTCGAAATCGCGCTTCGTCGCGTACCGCCACGAATCCGCGTACGTGCTCGCGAAGGGCCAGCCGGCTGTGCCGGCTACGCCGCTGCCCGACGTGATGCGCTGGGAGTATTCCGGGAATCGGCACCATCCCACGCAAAAACCGGTTCCGTGCCTCAAGCGCCTCATTGAAAGCTACACGGCCCCTGGCGACGTCGTTCTTGATCCATTCGCTGGGTCGGGCTCGACATGCGTTGCCGCGCGCGAGGTCGATCGCTACTACATCGGCATCGAGCTTGACCCGACCTATTACGCCGCAGCTTGTGAACGGCTCGAAATCGACCGATTCCGCGTCGCAGCCTGACGACGATTTGCGGCGCCTGGCGCCGCCCTACACCATCACGAACGGATCACATCATGGAACACTACATTATCGCTGCGCTGCTCGACGAGATTACCCACAAGATCCTCGGTACTGACGCTAGCGCCGATCCCGAAAGCGGCCTCTTGGCTGCAGACCACGTTGTCACGATCGACAAGAAGCGCCTGGTCGAAGCGCTTCAGGAGGCGGTCGACCTCGGACGCTGGCCGATTGCTTCAAGCAAGGTTGCCGAAATCATCGCCAACGAACGGCTCAGTGCGGACGTTTCGGAACGAGACGACACTCCCACGGTTGCGGTGGTCTCGGTGATGAACGTTATCGCCGCGGTGACAGACGCGTACAACGCCGGCCGTGCCCTTCAATCGGAGAAATGAGGTAGCGACGTGAAGGGTCCGCGATACTACTCCGCGGGCCCTTCTTCCCAGATATTGCCCAGTCCGGCCCGGGCGCACAGGAGCGCCCAGGCCGAATAGGGAATTGAGTGCTCGCCGCTGAGCCAGCGTCCCACGCTACGACCGGTCTCTTCGATACCGAGGAAAATGCTGGCGTTTCGCCGCGTGAATCCACAACGATCGAGTACCTGGCGGATTTCACTAGCCGTCGGTTCCATCCACAGTCGCGCCGGTTGCAAACATTCGGGCCGCACAGTGGCCCGCAGATCTTGCGTCATTTTTCAGTCCATCCCATATCCAGCCCCCACGGCTTCGCCGCGGGGGAAACACGCGGCCTTACGGCCGCTTGACTACCCCTTGTCGAACATCGACGGCCGAACCGGATCGTCCCACCGCGTTGCGGCGGGCCGGCGCTCTCCCTTGCGCCCGCCTACGCGGGCGCGGGGGACCCGTGCGCCTCGATCCGGGCGCGCAGCGCGCGCGACACCTGGTCGAGCGACAAAACCCTGGCTTGCAGGAGGGAGGGTTTCCCCTCGCCCATGGCAAGCACAGGGTCGATCGCGGGTTGCCCCGCCGCACTTGTCGCGCAGGTTTGGTCAGGCAACGAGCACAGCCATTGCCTCGCGAGCCTTCGCCGTCATCTCGTGATCGCTAATCGTATCGCGACCTTCGTACACCATCAGCCCGTACGGCTCGGCTAGGGCACGCGCCGGAGCACACAGCGCCGCATCGTCGCCCGATTCGAGCCGGTTCCGCCAGATGTTGATCGCGGTCTCTATTTCGCCAATCGAATAGATCATTGTGCCTTAGCCCGGCGTTTCCGCCGGGCCGCCTCATTTTGTTAGAACGGAATTTCTGCCGAAATCATCTCGTCGCGGGCCACCTCCCCACCGCCAAGAATCGCCCGAGCCTCATCATGGAGGCACGCGAAGCCATGCAGGGCGGTAAACAGTTCCGACTCCCCCATTTCCTCCAGCGCGGCAAGCGTGACCAACACGCCAAACGCATCGGCGCTCATTCGATGACCGCCGACTTCGATTTGCTCGTCATTCAGCAGCAGCGGAGCGACATAGAAGCCCTTGGACTCCAGACCATAAAAGCGCCAACCAGACGTCGTGTAGGCCGGAAAAAGGATTTTCGCCCAACGCACGACAGCCAATTGCGCACATGCCGCGCGACGCTTCAGAAAATGCGGGAAGAAGGCCGCGCGCTGATGATCGGGCCACTCGTAACGCTTCACTTCCAGTTCAACTTGATTCACGGTTTTTCTCCGGTTATCGCCCACGGCGGAATCGCTAGGGCATGTTTGTATTATAGGACGTTTCGTCCTTATCAATCAATAATTTTATATACCCGATTAAATTCTAGGGGAATTGTTTTAATTGCACCGATATAGGACGATTCGTCCTATAATACACCTATGCCTCGGCGGTGTGCTGAAGGCGATAACCGGAGAAAAACCGTGAACCATGTAGCAGATGCAATCCTCGCCAACCCCGTCCCGTACACCCTCGGGAAGATCAACTATCTACCGCTCGGCCAGTTGTGCGTCTCGCCCCACAACGTGCGGAAAAAGCCCGCCAAGATCGTTCCGGCCCTTGCGGCCGACATCAGGGTGAACGGCGTGTTGCAAAACCTCGTCGGCCATCCGATCGGTGAAGATGAGCAGCGGAACGGCCTGCGGCCGTTCGGAATCTGTGCGGGCCAGGGCCGCTTGGGTGGGTTGGAAATCCTGAAAGCCGAGGGCGAGTGGTCGGACACGGATCTTGTGCCCGTGCTGATCGTCTCCGCCGGCGAAGCATTGGCAATCTCGCTTGCGGAGAACGTGCAGCGCGAGGGGATGCACATCGCCGACCAGTGCGTGGCCTTCCGCGCACTCGTCGCGGAAGGCCGATCCGTTGCGGACATTGCTGCACGGTTTTCTGTGTCAGACGCGGCTGTCCGTCGCGCATTAAAGCTGGCGAACATTTCTCCGAAGCTGCTTGAAGTGTTTCGTGATGACGGGATGGATTACGAGCAGGCGTGCGCGCTCGCACTGTCCGACGACACCGAACAGCAAGAGCGGATTTGGTTCGAGTCGATTCAGGAATGGCAGCGCAGTCCGCGCGAGATCCGGGCAGTGATCACCAAAGCCGAAGTGAACGCGGCCACTAATGCGCTTGCACGATTCATCGGCCTCGACGCCTACGAGGCAGCAGGCGGGCACGTGCGGCGCGACCTGTTCACCGGCGACGGAAACGGCGGATATGTAGCAGACCTCGAACTGCTAAACCGCCTAGCTGTGGAAAAACTGACGGCGGCCGCCGAGGAAGTGCGCGGCGAAGGTTGGGCGTGGGTGGATGCAGCAGTGCGCCGCGAGGCGCTCTCGGCGATGCGTGTTCGGCAGCTGGACCCCGAACGCCGCGAACTGACGAAGAAGGAGAAAGCGGAGCATCGCAAGCTCGAACAGGCGCTCGATAGTGCGGAAGCTGCCCTCGATGCACACTACGACGCGGAAGATTCGGACGCTGACGGCGACGCACTCCACGAAGCCGTCGGCGACGCGCAAGCAGCGCTGGACGCGTTCGAGGAACGTTGCGAGGTATGGACCGACGAACAAAAGGCCGTTGCGGGCGCGCAGGTCTGGGTCAATGCAAATGGCGAACTTGAAATCAGGCGCGGCGTTGTCAAGCCGCAAGAAGCCGCCACCGCTGTTGCTGGTGGTCAGCACGCCGAGCAGGCCGAGCGGGCGACGAAGGCCCGGCCGGTCCACAGCGAAACGCTTTGCGTTCGGCTGACCGCTCATCGCACTGCTGCCGTGCAGGCGGAGCTTGCGAAGCGCCCTGACGTGGCGATGGCCTACCTTTTGTACACGATGATTCCGGACGTGTTCGAGGAACAGTTTGATGACCATTGGCGCGAATACCACGCGCTCGGAGCAACGTTCCGTCCGAGTCTGGACCAACTGTCCCGCGTCGCGGATGACATGGCCGACAGTGCGGCGTGGCGGATCATCGACACCGAGCGCGCGAAATGGGCGGCCATGATGCCGAACGAACTGCGCCACTTGCTGCCTTGGCTGCTGGAAGCGGGAGACGACGTTCTGTCGGGCCTGTTTGCCTTCTGCGTTGCGGCGATGGTCAACGGCATCGCGCGGGAGAACAAACCCCACGCTGTGAACACGCTGGCCGACGTGCTCGACGTGGACATGGTGCGCTACTGGAAGCCGACTCAGGCGAGTTACCTCAATCACGTATCGAAGCAGCGCATCGTTGATGTGATGGCGCAGGCAATTTCGCCGTCGGCCGCAGTACCCCTGGGTTCGATGAAGAAGGGGGACGCCGCCGCAGCGGCCGAACTACAACTGGTCGAATCGGGATGGCTTCCGGATGTACTGATGAATCGGGAATCGACTTTCCCGATCGAATACCCCACGCGCGAGGTTGAGGCAGTAGACGCAACGGACCGTCATTAACCAGACAGCGGCCCGATATACCGGGCCACCGAAGGAGCAAAGCAGGCCGACGCGGCTTAGGCCGCGTCGGCCTTTTTCTCGTCCGCCTCGCTTGGCTTGTCCTGCCCCGCCCCACGCAAAACCCAACCCGCGCGCAATGCCGGGTCGGCGTTGAGGCGGTCAAGCGCTTCGCGCAGCACACCAGCCAGCAAGTCCCGTTCCAGCGGAAAACCCACCGCTTCCACCACCGCGCCCAACTCCGCGTGCGCCTTTGCACGGGCCTTCTCTTGCTCAACTCGGCGCGCACGCAGAAGCTTTTCTGTTTCTGCCTTTGCCTCGTCTGCCTTCATGTTGATGCGTTCCATTCGCATCAACTGGTCGAACACCCGCGCGTCAGACTTGTCGAGTTCTGGGCGCTCCGCCAATTCAACGAGCAGCCTCTGTGCTTCTGTCGGAGTATTTAGCGCCTTGATGAACTGCAACCGAACCGCCAACCATTCGGGACGTGACATAGGTTCTACCTCACCCTAGAAAATCGGAATCGACTACGCAGCAGCGCCCTTTATAGTTCGAAGTGCTGCCGCCCTGAGTCCAGCCCTCCCAAGTGGAGGACTGGACCTGATGCAGCGCCGTCGAGATCACCCGCCCCCCGCCGACGCCGACGCCGCGCCATCGAACCGCTCCGTGCCACGATCCGAAAACCCCTAAAAAGCGGAAGTCTCCAGGGAGCTCGCAAAAACCCGGGTCTATAGAGCAGTACAACGCGCGCTTACGCGTTTCTATGCTAGCATAGAAACACCCCAAAAACAGCGCTCAACCCGGTTCCCGTGTCGACCTATCACCTCAGCGTCAAACCTGGCAAAGCTGCCAAGGCAGGCGAGCACGCCAAGTACATCGCGCGCGAGGATCACTACGCCTATATTTCGCGTGGCGGACGATACGAGGAGCGCGGCGATCTGAAGATGTCCGAGAGCGGAAACATGCCGGCTTGGGCCGAGCACGATCCGAGTCTCTTCTGGCAGGCGGCTGATCAGTACGAGCGGATCAACGGTCGTCCGTATCGAGAGATCGAAGTTTCCATTCCGCGCGAACTGAGCGACGAGCAACGAGTTGAGTTGATTCGAGAGTTTGTCCAGAACACACTCGGCGAGCGTCACGCCTATTCTTGGGCAATTCACAATCCCGCAGCCAGCGATGGTCTCGAGCAGCCCCACGCCCACATCATGTTTACTGAGCGGGTGAACGACGGAATTTCCCGAGATCCCGAGCAGTTCTTTCGACGCTGGAATCGCGAGAGTCCTGAGAAAGGTGGGGCTGGCAAGGACCGATATCTGAGCAGCAGGCAGTTTGTGGTCGACGTCCGCGAGGAATGGGCGGTTACCGCGAATCACTTCATGGCTCGACACGGCATTGAGGCACGTATCGACCATCGGAGTTACAAGACGCTCGGTATCGAACTTGAGCCGTCGCTAAAGGTGGGTGTCGCCCGCTACGCCGGCGAGCGCGGCGTAATGGAGAGCGTGCTCGCCGAGAATCGTGCGCGCGCTCAACGCAACGGCCAACGTCTTCTCATCAATCCATCGATCGGCGTGCACGCATTGACGGCAACCAAGTCGATTTTCTCGCGCCGCGACGTTGAGCAATTCGTCTTCCGGAACACCGACGGAGAAGAGCAATTCCGTCAGGTTTATGCCCGGATGATGAATTCGAAAGAGTTGATTGCGTTGAGCGTTCCCGGCAAAGAAGGAGACTGGTTTACTTCGGGCGAGCTTCGAGAGCTCGAGGATCGTCTCGTTGATCGCGCCGAACGCCTTTCCAATGTCCCGATGCAATCCGGGAGCATTGCGCGTCACGACGATCTGCGGATCTCGCGAAATTTCAACGCCGGCCAGGACGCGGCGTTTTCGCTTCTCGTATCAGATCGGCAGTTTGCCGTCGTCAACGGCGCGGCCGGAACGGGGAAGAGCTACGTCCTCAAGGCCGCACGAGAAGCGCTGGAATCTGACGGCTTCCGCGTCCTTGGCGCGGCTCTCCAAGGGAAAACCGCCGACGACATGGAGCGCGATGCTGGCATTCAAAGTCGGACGCTGCACAGCCTGCTCGGCTCTCTGGATCGCGGGAGCTTAAAACTCGACGAGCGAACGGTTGTCTTCGTCGATGAGGCCGGGATGGTCGGTTCTCGGCAAATGGAAAAGCTGCTCGGTCATATTGAAAGAGGCAATGCGCGCATTCGAATGGTCGGTGACGCATATCAGCTGCACGCAGTCGATGCCGGCGACGCGTTCCGCGCCGTCAGCAAGAAAGCCGAATCTGTCGGTGCACTGTCGAGCCTGACCGAGATCAAGCGCCAGAAGGAAGAGTGGCAACGGCAAGCATCGGAGGCGCTGTCTCGGCATGAAATCCCGGCCGCAGTGTCTGCGTATGCGGAACGTGGATCGGTCCAACTGTTCGAATCGCTCGCTGCTGCACGCGACATGCTCGTCGCACAATTTATGGCCGACCGGGACGCCCACCGAGGCGAATCGCAGATCTTGTTGACGCACACGAATGCTCAACGTGATGGGCTCAACGCCGCGATCCGTTCGACCCTACGCATGCGCGGCGAACTCGGCGGCGATCACGCGGTTCAGTTGGTCGAGCGCGTCGACGGCAGCGAACAGACCGACAACCAGCACTCGCGTACCATGATGCTTGCGGCAGGCGAGCGGATTATGTTCCTCCGCAACGACTACGATATCGACGTAAAGAACGGCTCGCTGGGAACCATCGAACGGATCGAAGCTCGAGAGCAAAAGTCGCAACCGGGGTCGATTCTGCACGTGCGCCTCGATGATGGTCGCAGCATTGCCATCGACTCCGCGACGTATGGCGAGATCGACTACGGGTACGCGCTAACGATCCACAAGAGCCAGGGCATGACCGTCGATCGTGCGTATGTCCTGGCAACCAAGAGTCTGCATGCGGAACTCGCCTACGTTGCAATGACGCGGCACAAGACTTCGCTGATTCTCGCGTCCGGTAAAGATGAGTTCGCCGATGCCACTGCACTGAGTCGCGCGTTGTCACGCGTGGATGAAAAGTCGTTCAGCGCCTACCACGGCGTTCGACCCGAGACCGAGCTCGGCGCGGAGCGAGGCTACCGACATACTATTGCCCTTCGACGGACCGCAGCGGCCACATCGGCTCCGGTTCGCCGACATCCGGTGACGCTCGATCGCGCGGTGGACCAGTACGTCGACGCGCTGGTTAAGCGCCAGCGCGCTCACGCAGAGAATCGCCCGCTGCAGGCGAAGGAACGCGCTCAATTGAAGCGATCCGGTGCTGCTCTCGAGCACGTTGATCCGGCTATCCGCGGCCGTCTCGCCTACCTCGCAAGCCGGGACGATCGCGCCTGGAGGGCTTTGGTCGCATTGAGCGGGCAAGCTCGAGCGAAAGCGATTGTCGAGAACATGCGGCATTCGAGTGGCGGCCGCGCAGAGATAAATCGCGAGCAATTCACCAAGAAGCCATTCGCCGGCATGACCGCCGCCGAACGGGCTGCGGCCCGCGCGGAATATATGCAACGGCAACGGAAGGCGGCCGGTTTGGATGAGAGCGAGCGAGATCAGTCCAATGAAAATCGGCGGGGTGGACGAGGCGTGCTCGATTAAAAGGCTGGATTTGCCAGGGCCGCCTTCACATTCAATTTCCGGTTTCGTTCTCCCGCATTGAGTTTGAAACAATACCTAAGAGTTCCAAACTTGCGAGAATGCATACCGCGCTGATAACGCGGCCTCTCGACGCTCCCGAGCGCACTATTCGCCCGCGAATACCACGCCCGGCAGGGCCGCATCGCTCTACGCAAGAAAACAGTGGCCCGCTTCGACGTCGGCCAGGTCGAACGCAATACAGCGCGTCGCAGTGTGCGCTCTTCGCCGGCACCGACCATGTCGCCGCCAGCCGAGAACGGCGGCGGCCGCCCCCGCCTCGAGCTTGCGCTGCGTCGTGCACAAGGTGGCCAAGTCAGGCCACACCTGTCCGGCCATTGCAGTTGTGTGCCTGCGTCACGGCCCACGAGCAACACCTCGAAACGGGCCAGCGAGTTCAGCACGCACCATCCCACCGGCTACAACGTGTTCAGCCTCTGCCGGCAGTCCGCCGCGCCGTACGGTCCGACCGACCTTGGGACCGACGAGATCGAGCCGCAACGGCCTCGATAAGTGCACTACTGGCCCGCCCATCCTCGGGTTTCCCCCTCTTCTGTAGACTCATTGGCGCTCGAGCTCAGTTTGCGTAGTAGGCGTTGGCGCGCACACGCGCGCGTTGAGAGAGCGACCGGCGTGCCGGGCGCTCTCGATTTACGCGTACGTGGTGGTGCGTCAGCCGGAGGCTGACGCAGCGCCCGTGCTCGCCGATGTCATTGGCTGGCGCACCACCATTTCGGCAAGCGGCGGAGCCGCGTGATACCTTGCGGCGAAGCCGCGAGGCTGGATTTCACTCTTCTTGTTAGAGATGGGATCTGATTAAGACCCGACAATTAAGGACCAGGCGTCCCGACATTTAAGGGAATTTATCCACACCGCTGCAGGGCACAACGCGAATCTGATACCCCAAACCCCGAAATTCGACCTGTAAGCGACGCGCGCTCACGCCCAAAGCGGTCCGAAAATCTGTGCGCGCCCGTGCACCACCCTCGCGGCGGACACGATCAGCTAGAGATGGGAGGAATAGGAACAGCGACCGCTATGTGCGGCACGGAAGGGCTAGTTCGCGACGCGCCTGCTCGTAGCACGCCTCGCGATCCAGGTCGGGTTGGCGCGCCTTGATCTGCCCGGCCCGAAGCATGATCATCCGCTCGAAGTCTGCATCCGGGACTGCAATTCGCTCTTGCGGCGAGCGTTTGCCGCCGCCCGTCGAGGCGGCGATAGCGCACAGCTGGGTCATCTCGCGCGCGGCACGACGATCGCGCTTGCGTGCGGCAGCCGATCGACGCTGCGCACGCAGATGTGCTCGGACACGCTCATGACGAAGCCACGCGCCCATGCCAAACGCTTCGAACAGCGACGGCGGAAGGTACTTAATCGCCGCGAGGCCCTTATAGCGCTCGCCTTGATCCGTCTCTCGCCGCTCGCACTGCCGGCGCACCTTGGCCAGGCCGGCCGTCTGCAGATCACGTAGCGCCCGCTCCGCGCGCCGAATCTGCAGCCCCGCCTGAGCGGCAAAGAAGGGAAGCGTCAAGTCGACCCACCCCTGCGTCCCTGGCGCACCGACCCGCAGAGAGGCGAGATCGCAGTATTTGATCAATGCACGGAGAAGCTGGACGCACGCGACGCGTCGCTCACTGCGTTGCTGGCGACGGCTGCCGTTAGCGGCGTTCAGGGACGGCAACCATTTTGCGGGAGCGGCAATATAGCGCTGCAGCCGGGCATTCAGCGTCCGCAGTATCCGCGGTGAATTCGCTTTTAGCGGCTCTGCCAGATCCGTCGGCCATGCGCGCTCCCGACGAGCGGCGGCTTCCGTCCGAGTCGTTTCGTCAGCGCGTGCGGCGGCCGCCGGCTCAATGGCCGATTGCTTCACCTGGAACACGTCCGGGAGTCCGAGGGGAGACGTCACTGCGCGATTCCGTTATTGGGCGCAGTGTTCCAGTCCCGCTTTGCGGGTGCTTGAGAGATGTAATGTGCGTGGCCGTCGGAAACGACAAAGCGGCCGCGCATAAAGGGGCATCGCCCCGCTGCGTGCGGTTCGAGTCATCTATGCACTCTTTAAATTGAAGGAGCGGCTACAGACGACGCTTGACACGCTTTGGAGATTCGATAGAATCGGGCCATCCATTCGACCGGTTGGCTCTCTCTCTCGCAGTAGCATGTTGGGCGCCACCAAGAACAACCCTCGCTTGCCGGCGGGGGTTTTTCTTTTGTAGGTCCGTTTTAATATGGATTTGCGCTGCGCAGTCCCGATAAGAATAATAACGCGACGATAATCTTTCAGATTGTAACGACTTGTCCCTTTTATTAAAAGCAACAATATCGATCTTTCGGCATTTTTGATTCTTCACCATGCCGAATCAGCCTCGCTATCCTCGCGGCGGCTTTCGGCGACAGTCGTCACAACGCGGCCGCGTCGATCGACTGCCGGCGGAAAGATGGGCATCTCGTCGCCCGCGCGCCAGATCCAAGCCGGCATTTCGCTCGATTCGACCAATTCGTCGAGCGCTTGATCTGCTTCTTCATCGTCACCAGGAGGGCAGATGTACATGGCCGTCGGTGGCCCATCGACGTCGACCAGCACCGCGGTGGCCAACGGTTTGTCGTCTGCAAGGTTGTACCGCAACCCTTTCACGAATCGACGACCGCCCGATGTAAGCGCATCGAGCACAAGCTTGTCATAGGTGTGCTCGAAGGGGATCCAGTTCGCGGACACAACCATCACGGAAAGCGCTTCGAGCGTCGCAACGCCGGTCGGCCCCATCCAGAATGTGCCAATAAAGACCAGCCGCGTATCCTCCATGCTGTCCCAGAGGGCGAGTTCGTTCGCGAATCGCTTCTGCAGGCGCCGGTGCAAATCCTCGTTCATCATGAACGGAAACTTCGGCAGATGCTTTGCCACGATCTTGAAGCCATATCGGGACGCTGTGATCTCCTTCGCCTCGCCGATCACGATCATCATTTTCTTCGTCTTGCCCGGTGCAACAAGTTCGGCCATGTGCGCAATTCGACGCTGCGCGATCTCGGTCTCGCGATCGAGCGAGAACGTTTCGGGGATGTACAGATTTTGCTGGAGCGGCGCACGTTTCGACACCTTATCGAAGGCCGCCTGCAACAGCGCCTTCCGAACGACGTACCAGCTGCGCTTGCCGTCCATCGCTGGATGCCATCGATTCAAGCCCGCTTCATCCCACAGGTAGTGCAGCATGCCGCGCAGCGTCAACTTTGCACCGTCCGTGCGAACGGTATCCCCCAGCACACCAGACGGTTCGGGCGTCGTCCGTGTGCCAGATTTCGAAAGTGCGAAGTCAAGACGCAGTTCGGTGACGCCTTCCTCAACGTTCTCCTTAATCGCCTGCCCCTTCAGTTCGCCCAGTCCGGACAGCTCGGCGGGCGGTTCGTACGAGGCACACTCGGGCGCATGTACCGCGCCGGTGTTCGGCATCCGCTTGATCGCGAAATGGTCGCCGACGCGCGCGATGTACATCGGAACACCGGCCGACGTGCACATGCATAGCGGCCGTTCCTTCCCTCCGTGCGCGTCGCGGAGATAGTCCTGTAGATCGGGTGCATTGGCTGCAACCAACACATCGTCAAATCGATACTCGTGAGTTCCGGACATCGGTTTCTCCTAGATGTTGGTCGTAGTTGCTGGATTCAATGGTCACGGTCATGCCGCCAGGATCAGGTCCGCGTTCGCCGCCGCGTCCATGGGTATGAAATCGGGATGCCGGACAGGATAGTCGCGAGCCCCGAACTTGACCTTCGTGAGGGGCCAATCCTTCCCGTACTTGAGATAACCCTGCAAGTCGGGGAGGTTCGCCAATTGCGACGGCGTCACCAGCAGCTCATCGCGGTCGATCTTCCGCTCGCGCGTGTTGAGATTCCACCACTGCTGATTCACCCCAATCGGATGGCGCTCGACGTCATGGCTGCCCAACATCGTCGCGAGACGCTTCGTCGTGAGCGCATTCGCCCCGCCCAAAGCGAGCAGACTACGGAAGCAGGCAAGGGCAGCGTCAGCGGGATCCTGCCCAAGGTTCATCTTGAGTTGCACCACGTCTTGCAGACCGCCCACAACGCAGAGCCCGTGCTTCCGACCCTTCGAGACAGCGGGCTCGAAGCTGTACAGACGGCCGATCGACGCCAGCTCGTCCATGTTTACCCACAGTCGACGAGAGAAGCTGGGCGCATCGCTCAAAATCATCGCGAATACCAGATCCAGCCAGATCGGAATCGTCGGCCCAAGTGCGGTGCGCTGATCCTCGCGCCATGTGATCCAAATGTTCCCGGCGTTCTCATCTCGCATCCATTTCCGAATCGAAAAGTCGCCATCTGGAATCCTGATCAGCGGCCGGACGTACTTATTGAGCGTGAAGATGATGCTCGCCGTCGCCCTTTCAGCGTCCTTTGCAAAGAAGCCGGCGGACCCGGTCTGTTCGTGGAATTTCGCGAGCACGTCTCGGCGCTCGCGCGTCGTGAGGTCGACCAGGACCCGCATGTCGGGCATGTCGTCGTTGTGCAGCCGCGTCATGGTGTCGGACAACAGAAAGCGGGCATAGCCTGCCCACTCCTCGGCCTGGTCACCCACCTGTGGCGGAATCGCAGAATGCGAAACGCGGTCGAAGTCAAAGTCGTGCCCCGCTTCATTGAACAGCGACCAGCCCACGCACCGACGGTCGTATGGGTTGATGATGATGTCGCCGGGGAGAAAAAAGCGCGAGCACAGACTCCCGTTTGGGTCGACTGTGACCATGCGATCGCCACGGTCCAGCGCACTTGCGATCAAGCCCTGAATTGCTTGGCTCTTGCCGGTCCCCGGCGCGCCGACGATCATGATGTTCTGCGTCTCGAGATCAGTCGGCATCTCAACGCCGCAGACCTTGACGGGCGGCCGTGGCTCGTCCCCGCGCTTCCTCGCTACTCTCTGGTACCGCTTGTTGTGCGCGCGGATCTTCGCGTCCAGCTGATGCCGGTTCAGCATGCGCGTTCCACGAATGAACTTCGCATATCGCGCGCCTTCGAACCCGTCGAAGAGATGTTCGCGGCAGACATGCCAGGTGTAGGCAGCCAAGCACGTACCAGGTAACGCACCCCAGAGCGTCAGGGGCTCATGGAACGCGGCTTGGATTGCCCTCACCGTACCCGCAGGGAACGGGAGCGGCACATGGCCGCTCAACGCCAAGGTTGCACACGCGCCAGCCGCGACAGACGCGACGGCGCATATAGATTGCGTTTGGACGACTTCGTGCTTCTGCATGCTTACAGCCCGACGCCGTCAACCTGCTTTCCCTTGCGCTTTCCCACCTCTTTTCCCTTCTCCTTTGCGACCTCCTTACCATCTGCGGTCAGGCCTGCTTCTTGGCGAAGCCCCTGCATGTACTCGGCACGCCGCTCCGCCTTCTGTTCCGGAGACAGGTCACGGAATTTCGGGCGCCCCTTCGCGGCAGCAGCCGCATCGCTTTGAGTTTGTCTCTCGGTGACGCCGGCGCCCGCCCTTACAGTTTCACTCGACGCAGCGTCCTTCGCCGCACCACTCCTCTTCGCTGTCGAGGTGGCTTTTTCCGCTGCCTTCGCGTCGGCCTGCTGTCCGAGTTGCGCCGGCGGGTGTGTCTCGACCTCAGGGGCCGATGCCGATTTATTCCGACCGAGCGGCTTGAAGCCGGTGACGCCTCTCGAGCGCTTGGACTTCCCACCCTCCTCGTTCGCGACGCCCTTGTCGCCGCCCTGGCGGCCAGCGGCCTGCGCGTCCGCGATCGCAGCTACCGCTTTCGCATCAATTTGAGGAAGCAGCTCGAGCGCAGCTTTTCCAACTGCGGCTGATGCCACCTTCGGTGCCTTGCTGGCGACGTCTGCATTCGATCCGTCCTTGTCGAGAGACGGGCCATTTTCCCGACTCTTAAAAGCTTGCCAAAATGCACGGCGCGCTTCGTCGAGCATTGCCCTATCCGTATTGATATCGGACGAGCCGCTCGCGAACACGCCGCGCAATGCATCTAAGACTTCGGCGGTCGGCTCCCCGCTGCGTTGCGCAATTTCCGAAGCGACGACCTTTAGCCGCACGGGATCTTGCAACTCCTCGCGGGTGTATTGGGTGGTCGCGCGGAGACGGTCCCCATCCTTCAACGGTGCCTCCTTCGCACCGCGCTCCTTGCTTTCGGCAATATCGGCTGTAGGGGTCACTTCTACAACAGGCGCCCCTGAGTTCGCTACCGGAGCGATCTTTTCCTCCTGCACTCGCTGGCCCAGTTCGCCGGCGACCGGAATATTCGCCGGTACCGCTTCGCTGACAGCGAGCGTCCCAACCGACTGATGGCTGCGCTCGGCTCGGCTGGCCGCGTCCAACCCTGAATTCGTCGGTGCGGCCGATGCGGATTCAATCCCGAGTTCTCGTTCGAGCCTTGCCACCAGGGCCTTTTCTCGTTGATCAAGCAGGATCTCCTCCCGTCGCAACTCTCTTTCTCGATCGGCGATCGACCTCGCCCACCCATCAAGGTCTCGGGAATAACCTCGGCCACCGTTCGTCTCGGTGGCTACGGCGAGCATCGAGGCGATCTCCTCTCGCGAGTACGTCTTCTGCTCGCTCACCTCCTTGTGTTCCTGCAGGAGCGAGCGAGCGCGTGCTGCGTCAATCATCGCCAGCTGTTCAAGGCCTGCCAGCAAAGCCGCTCTATCCGCAATCTGACGCGCGCGTTCGTCCTGCTCAAGGTCCATGCGGCCGAGTTCCGCCTCGAGTGCCTGACGCATCTCGGGCGTGTCGATCAGATCACCCGATTGAAGTCCGAACGCTCGCTTGAGCTTGTCTGCCGCTTTTGCGTGTTCGGCCTCCTGTGCGTTGCGCTTCGCATCCGTGCGTATTGCATCAAGGACCGATTGGGGATCGGTCTTCGCCTTCTCCTCCCGGTAGGCAATGTTCTGCGCACGCTCGGCGACGACTCGTGCTCGCTCCAGGAGCGACGCCTCGCGACGCGCGAGATCCTGCTGGCGCTCCGGGTTCGCGAAGCGAAGTTTGAGTGAATCGAGAATCGACATGGCTTTTCCCCGTAGATTGACGCGACCGTGCCAGATGGCCCCAAGCTCGGCATCCGGTAGCGCGCGCCAATTATATATCCCCGTTGGGGATAGTTAAAAGAGCGGATTAGTACGTGGGCCGAAAAGGGGTGCCGGTTCTCCACCGCGATCGCCAGTGCTCAAGATATGTACCGGCGAGATCCGGTCTGTTCCAGAGGACAATCACGTTTTCGCTATTCGACTTTGCCGCAGCACGGCTGTAGTTGAACGACCCAGTCTCGAGATGCTTGCCGTCCGAGATGATCACTTTGTCGTGTTGTATCTTGTATCGACTGCTCAGTCTCACTGGAACGCCAGCGTTCGACAGTAGGTTAAGCGCAGCGGTACCCGCGTCGGTCCGGCTTTGCCCCGCGTCGACAACCAGTTGCACATCGACACCACGTTTTTTCGCCGCGATCAACGCACGCACAATATCCGGAGACGTAAAGGTAAATGCCATGACCCGGATCTCTCGCTCTGCGCGCTCGATAACATCAAGCACGAGCCGAAGCGCTCCGCCTTCCGGTGAAAAGCCGACTTGGACTGCCGGCGGCGCAGTTGCAACATCGGCGCGAACAGCCGGTGCCGACGCGACTAGCGCAATTGCTACACCGACAGACGCGGCAGACATCCGCCAACGCCGGATTTGGAAAATTGAGCTTCCGCGGGACATATCAATCACCTCGCGTGGATACGCTTTAAGAGCTTTCCCTTGACGAACACGTCGAAAGCCCACGGGCTCTGAGGTTCCTGCCAGATGACTCGGTCGTAGACGCTCAAGGATTCCATGTCACCTCGGTACCCGTTTCCCGCTGTGCCGCCGCTTCCTTGAAGGTACGTCACGAAGCTTCCAACGCGGTTGCCAACGCATGCCAAACGCACTCCGGGACTGCCGTAGCTTCCGCCGTACGATCGTTCAGGCGTTCCCTTCAAGGTGAAGTTTCGTTCGGAGTCCTGCCACATGAAGCCTCCGCCGCCATTGCCAGGCTTTCGTGTCCCTTCTACCAGCCACTCGCCCCGGCCGGCCTCTCGCGTACCGTCCGGGCATGGATCGAACGGATTCCACACCTGGGTGAGATCCATTCCACTCCCGGAGCACCCTGGCCATCCGCGCCCATGGAGGAGATCATCCATTAGCCTATCCATTGCCGGCGCGCATTCTGTCTTCTCGTCCCATGGACCATTTGGATTCAAAATACACAAGACCACCTTGCATCCATAGGAATCGTCGGCCGCCGCCTCTACCGCTGTCCCCGCAACAGTCGCGGCTATCAGCCCTTTAATTGCCAGCATTGCTGCCCTGTTCATCACTTCCCCCGTATATTCATTCACCGCTTTGTTCAGTTCGCCGCCGCTCGGGGGACACAACCCCATCCTCGTCGTCATCGCCGTAGGTCGTGAACCACGAGTCTTGCCGGGGCTCGCCCGGAGCACTACGCCCTTGCCGGTTCGGGCGCCCCGGCGCCGCAGGGGATGTATCCGCCTTGACGTCGGACACCACTCCGATCGGGTGAACATCTTTCAAGTCAGACAACGGCGTCGATGCTGCCACCTTGATCGCATACGAGCGGCCCCGGTTGAAGTCTCCGGAGTAGTAGCAAGACAAGGCCGCGCGCACGGCCGCGCCATCATCCGGATAGCGCTTCTGCGCGCGGTCGTAGCACTCCTTTAGGATGGCGGACCCGGTATTGAGATTTCGACAGGCGTCGAACATATCCTCCGCAGTGCGTCCGTAGCGTGCCAGGTTGTACTTGTTGACCTGGACCAGTCCCATGCTGTAGTTCCACCCCCCGGCCTCGAGCGCAGCGACCGTCGCCAATGCTTCGGCCTTGGTTCTTGGCTGCCGAACGAGATGGCCGCCCACAACACCGATTGCGTACGGATTTCCACCACTCTCTACGGTTCCAATTCGCCCGAGCAGTTTTGGATGGACGTCCGGTGCGCAGACTTTTGCGAGCACATTGAACGCCTTCGTCACGCTTTCGCGATCGGTGTTTGCTACTCCCATTGCGGGTGCGAGTGCGCCGGCGATTACGGCCGCACCAATGAACCACTTACCTCTTTGCAAAATAGATCTCCCGAATTCCGCGTACGCCGTCTGTGAATCGGTGCATCTGGATAACGATATCGATCAGTCCACGTGCGTAATCGATGATCTCGGCTCGGAGCATTGTCGTTCCAGCACGCATCACCATATCCGCCAGGCGCCCCCACATATGCTCCGGACTGTTCGAGTGCATTGTCGTCATCCATCCCCCGTGGCCAGTGTTCAGCATTTCCAATGCGACGAACGCCTCAGCACCACGCAACTCGCCGGGGATCACCCTGTCAGGCGTCATCCGAAGCGTCGCCTCCATGAGCTCCGAGGGGCTTACCTTGGAGACCCCCTGATTTCCGCGTGAGAAAATCAGGTTGACGACATTGCGCTGCCGTAGCTGCAGCTCGAGCGCGTCCTGGATGGTCACGATTCGCTCGTGCTCCCCGATCATTCGGCACAGCATGTTGATGAACGAGGTCTTCCCGACATTCGTCGGGGCGGTCACCAGAATGTTCTTTTTTGCCTGAATCGCGAGGCGAAGAAACTGCGGCCAGTTCTTTTCATTAAAAGCCTTCGCGAGACCAGCGTCGAGATCCTCTTCCTCCGGGAGTGGAACATTGATTCGGTCGAACGCACCAGACGCGGCCCAGTAGTCGATATCCATATCGAATGGCGATGGCTTTCGAATCGTGATCGACACCGTCCCGTGGGGCACCGCAGGCGCCTGCACGTATTGGAATCGGTAGTCGGAATGGCCGGTAAGGCCCGAAGAAATAGATGCTGAAAGCAGCGGCGCTTTTTCGCTGACGTTTTGCCGCGATTCGTACGCGACTAGCCTGGCGATGTCCTCGAGCACATCGACGGAGATCCTCCCGACGTCACATGGCTCCATATACCGAGCGCCGCGACGAAGCGCGAACACACTCGTCGGCCCATTAATGGCAATTTCAGTGATGTCCGGATCCGCAAGGAGCGGTGAGATCGCTCCAGTCCTGTTATGCCATGCCGGCAAAATTGCTGTCGACACGTCACTTCCTCCTAACGCGTTCGCCGCGCGCGACTGCGCCCGCACACATCACGATCGGTCGATCGAGGCAGGCGCGTGCCTCCCAGCACCGGCGTGCAATGTCTTTCAGGCGCGCCTCGGTTATCAATACGTCGACGCCAGTCCTGATGCCGGCCATTCTCATAAGCCGGATGTGCACGGCGTCGGCCAGCGCGTTGTTCAACTGGTCGCGCAGCTCACGTGCCGGCTCGAGCTTATTCATCCGCATCGGTGTATCGCTCCGTTCGTCGAGAGCCGCAATGCTCCGAGAAGTCGAGCACCTGTTCGACTTGGATTCGAACCCGGGTTCCCTGAGGATTGGTCACTGTCGGCGGAATATTCGCGTAGCCCCCAAGCAATTGCTGCGACGACTGCGCAAACGACTGTTGCACTCCCTGCCGATACGTCGCTACGGAATTGTTTCCGCTGTCCGACGAAACCCCGGCGGTCGCGGCTCCTGCGCCGAGAATCGACAGCACGGCGCTCATCCCAATGATCTGCCCGATGTGACGATCGACATCCCCATCGATGCCGGCAGTCCCAAGCTGATCGCTCACGGATGATCCCAGCTGGATCGTCTCGCCGTTCGGCAGCAATGCCGTCGCGGTCGGCATAAAAGTCCGTTCCTGGCCTGCTCGGACGACCGGATTGGTACGCCCGGTAATCACCGTGCCCCACGGAATTAATGGAATTCGACCTCGATGGCCGAGAGTGTCGCGCGTCACAAGAAAAGTCACAGCGCCCGGGAGATCCGACGTCGCGCGCGGTCGCAGCGACGCCTCGATAATTTGCCCCGGCATGATCTTGCACTCGGTTCTATCGAACTTCTGCGCCTTAGATACAGTGATCCCCTCCGCGCTAACGGATCGAGCAAAAGCCGCATTCGGATCATTGACGGCGCGTTCGCCTCCACTTCGTTCGCCGGGTGTGGATGGCCCGCCGGACAGCGGATCAGCGTCCCCGCTTCCGCCGCTCTCCGAGTCGAAAATATCGGATTTCAGGCGAATTTGGCGAGCTTGCTCGGCTTTGAGCCGAGCGGTCTCGGCCTCGGCCGCGGCGATAGCCCGCCGGCGGCGCTCCGCTTCCACTTCTGCGTCTGCTCGCGTATCCGCCACTACGACCGGCGAAGATGCCGCTCCGGACGAAGTGGCAGCTGCCGCCTTTTTCGACTCGCTCAGAGGCGCGGCCGGCGCCGCGCTCTCGTCGATTTTCGCGCTCGCGACCTGTTGATGCGCAGGTGCTGCGGACGACTGCGACCGCTTCCACGCAAACACCCCCATCATTCCGATTAGTAGGAGAGAGCCGGCAGTCATCGCGAATTTCGCATGGCCCTGTGATTTGTTTGCAGCCAGCGACTCGCGGCGCAACGCCGCGGCGGCACGTGCGCGCTGCTCGATAGGATCCTCCCCCGGCACGGCATCGTCCGCCGGCAGGTCCCGGGGTTCTCGATCGATGTCGGTCACAGCACACTCCCCGCCGACGCAATCCCTGCGGAGCGGGCCTTTCGCACCAGCGCCGCCCGTCGGATAACACAGAGAATTCTGGCGCCATCACGGATCGTGAAGCGATTCGCCATTTGCGGGACGACTAGATAAGGGCCCTCGCGCCGGATTTCTGGCAATACTTCCGTACCGTCCTCATCGACGACATAGACGCCTGGCTTCGACTTGTCGGCGGAGAATAGGAAGTAAGTGAATTGCCCATCGTCCGCTACACGTTGGAGCCCAAACGCTTCCTCGTTGCCGGACACGAGATAGTCCGAGTTTACAAACCGAGGTTGTTGAAAACCGCCTGTCGCCGAGACGTCGGTATCGGAGTCGTCGTCCTCCTCTGGCTTCGGGTACACGAAGCGAACTGCGTAAGTCGCCTTGCTAGGATCTTTCGTGCTAGATAGATTGAAATAGTAAACATTTCGATCAGTCGTGACCGTCATGTTTGTACGGGCATCGGCCTCCACAGGCTTAATCGCGATTTGATTCCGAAACTTGCGGGTTTGCCATGCGATCGAGTCTCCGATCGCCTTGTTGAGGATCCTCTCCCCCGGCGCGAATTGAATCGTCGTGACGTTACCAAAAACACCCACAACCTCGACGACCTGGTTCGGATCAAACTGGAGCTGCTTGATCCGCGGATCGGTAGCCAAGGAGCGCGGAAACGACGCTGCGGCCGCCGTGGTGCAAGCCAACATCAACACTGCTGCCGTCAATGCAGCCGCGCGATTCATAGAATTCTTCATGCCCTTTCCCTGGTTACTCACCCACCGGACCTCGGAAGCCCGGCTCAGTGTTGTCGGTTAACGCGGTAACTACGTAGCCGGTGCCGTTGACGTAACGGTTCTTCGGCTGCAGCCCTTGCTTAATGAAGTCGTAGGTGAACATCACATGCCAGTACACCGTCGCAGATTCAGGCTGGCCATCCACGAGAGTGCTGAACGTGGCTTCGCCGCGCTTCGCCTCGCGATCGAGAATCCGAATCCGCATATCCTTCACTCGTCGGACGGCCCCCTCTGGCAATGAGTAATACGGATTTTTCTTGTTGCCAGAGTCCATCAACTGGTTGTACGCGTCGGCGACATTTCCTACTGAATGAAGACGGACGTAGTTCATGCGCTCTTCGCGAAATGCCGGGTCTAGCGTGTACCGCTCCTGCATGTATCGCGCTGCCTCGCTTTCCACGAGCGAAGTCTGCACGCTCAGCACTTCTGGCGTCCCAATCTCAACCTTAGCCACGTGGCCGTCTCGCACCGTCACGACCAACGGCGGGTCGTAATCCCGATTTGCCCGCTCTACGATGTTGTCGATCACCGTGAGTAACATGACGGGCCACGCGACGAGCGCCATAATCCATGCTCGGTTCCGCGAGACACGAATCGACTCGTGGCTCTCGATCGGTCTCCCTTGGGAGGCCGACGCTTTCTGGTTACGTTTCAAGAAATTCATCCGATTCACCACTTCGGGTTAGCGGGAACACGTGATCCGCCGGACGACACCTGACTGCCGGCCCCTCCGGGCTGACCCGCTCCGGATTGAAGCGCCTGGGTACTCGTCGCCCCGTTCAAGCCGCCACGGTGCAGTTGTTCATTGATCTGCTGCAGTACGCGAGTCGCCTCCCCTTGGCCCTGAGCCAGCTGCGTCAACGCCTGGGACGCCGCGTCCTGAGCCTTCCCAGCGTTGCTACCGGCCTTGCCGAATCCGAGCGCCTGCCCGAGCTTCCCTGCTGCGAAAGACATCGCCGCGCCGGCGACGCCAGCTCCTGCCGCGTGGCTCGATGCCAAAGCGGAGGCCAGAGGCCAGACTCCGATTGCGACGAAGATGATCATGAACAACTCGAGCGCGATCACGATTTGGGCGTCCTCGATCTGGAGTCCCACCGTCTTCACGCTCGAGAGGCCGGCCTTTGATAGCTCGGTGGCGAAGAACACCGATACAACCAGCACAATGCCAACCAGTGCAAACTTCAACATCGCCGAAAACCACGACATCGCGCTACCGCGGGTGCTGCTGTAGAAAAGAGCCGGAGCGAAGAGCGGGAACAGCAACATCGTGATGCCGGTTCCAACATCGGAGGAAATTCCGAGCACAAGTACGATCACGGCGAGGATCGAATTTAGGACCATCATGACTGCGCCGATCGCTACGATGCCCAGTTCCATCCACGAATGCTTCATAAGATCGTCGCTCGCCTTAGCGAACACGTCGTTGGCATCGCCCATGTACTCCAGCAGCCCCTTACCGCCCATCAACGCCTTGGCGGTATCGGAGCGGAGCTCGTTAAAGATGTGATATAGCTTGCCGGCCATCCCCCCCCAATTCAGGGCCGCAAAGACGAATGTGATGAGCATCATTGCCCTGATCCATGGCCAAACATCGGCCGGCTCGCGGCCGATATACGTGCTGATCACCTTGACTCCAAGCCATCCAGTCGCCAGCGCCACCGCGGCGGGCGAAACCGCGTTGCCGAGCTTGTCATAGTTCGCCATAAGGACCTGTTCAACCAACGCGGGCGCGCGGTTGAAAATGTCCTGCATGATCTGTTCGAGAGTCACTTCAGCGCTCCATCATCAAATTTAAACGAAGGACTGCTTAGTGATAGGGTGAAATTCGCATGCACACGGCGATTTCTGGATTGCGCCGGCGTGCGCGCATCCACCGAGTAAGACGACAAGCATGACGGCAGTCAATTTCAATTTCATCATTCCTCTGACACCTCGATTACTTGGAGCGCGTGAAGAACCGCTCACGCTCGGCGCGGGACTGGTTCACATCGTTCATTTGGTTTGCGAGCAATTGCGCAGACATCGCAGCAAGCTTGGCTTGGCTCGCCTGGGCCATCCCGAGCTCAGCCGACATAGCGTTCTGCAGATCGGCCGCGTCTTTGATGTTCGCTGTCGCGTCGACCTGGTTGGCCAAGCGCTTGAAGTTATCGATGTGATACTGAGCTTCGTCGTAGAGAGACTGACTAATCACGAGACCGTTGCGAACTGCGTCGGTGGCCATCTTATAGTTGGCCGCCGTTGTCTTATCCGCGAACTGCTCGACTGGCAGTGTGTTGATAATGGACTCGTAGTTCGAGGTGAGCTTCCCCAGTTTCCCGCTCTTTTGCAAATTAACGATGTCCTGCCAGCTCCCTGGTATCGCGTCCGCCATCTCCTTGGCGGAGTCCACGATCTGCTTGCCGCGGTAGTACACTCCGGTGACCGCGAGGTACTGCTCCTTTGCCTTGTTCAGCGTCTCCATCAACGTGTCGTATTGCGCCTTCAGCTGGGCGATTGTTCCGATGTCTATAGTCGGCACGCCGTCAGCCCGTGCGCCCGGCCCGTAGAATGCAGCAGCCGCAATAACCGCAGCGGCAACCCGCTTGCTCCTGGTTGTGGTCATCTCTCGCTTCCTATATTCAAACGTTATGCGTGCGGGCGGCAGCCGCACGCGCACAAAACACCGGCACCCACTTCTCGGGGGCCTTCGTCCCCAGCTCGGTCTGCACCTGCTTCATCAGCTCGACCGCCTTGTCGTTCGACGACAGCACCGGAATTAGGTCAACCATGTCGTCCATCGCGAATGACGCGCGAACACTCGGCCCTGAGCCCGGTTTGATTAGCATCTTGTAGCTTTGCGGCGGAGAATCTCGGACGAACTCGAACTCCGACCTTGAAAAATACAAATTCTCGATATAGTCCTTTGGCGTGGCTTGATCATTTGCGAGGTAGATCGTGTACACGGCTTGCTTCATTACGGCTTCGACCGGGTAATACAGCGCTTTTGGATCCGGCGTAATGAATATCGTCACGCAGTTTCTGCGTCGGAACGTCTCACGATATG
This sequence comes from Burkholderia pseudomultivorans, assembly GCF_001718415.1. Taxonomy (NCBI): domain Bacteria; kingdom Pseudomonadati; phylum Pseudomonadota; class Betaproteobacteria; order Burkholderiales; family Burkholderiaceae; genus Burkholderia; species Burkholderia pseudomultivorans. Next base: position 86,183 of record NZ_CP013379.1, read on the forward strand.
TTTCGATTTTGTGTGCCCAAAAACCGGTGCGCACGAGAATTTGAGCCTCATCCCATACGACGATGGTGGGCGTTCCGTCGAGAGTTTGTTCGAACCGATGTGTCAGGTATCCGGTGTAAATTTGAAGCTCTGGTCGAGCCTCCTTGTCCTTCATCACATGCTTCATTTCGACGCGAATATGCCGATTGGACGAGAGATCGAGAGTGTCATCCTCGTCGCCGTCGAACACGGCACCATTCTCGCCATCCTCGACCCAAATCCGTAGCGCCTCGTACAACGCAGTCCCTCGTCCGAACTGCCACATCATGTTCCGAAGCCGCCGGTCCTTGAATGGCGTCTTCTCCTCATCGAAATTGTCTTCGACGGCCTTCTGGATCTTCGCGTAATCCTCGGTCGTGACTTTGTATCCATAGCACTCCGCCATCATTCTGATCAGATCACGAAGCATCGCCCGGTTCGCCGGGCTATCGTCCATCTTGCAAGGATTCCCAAGCGACTGATTGGAGCCGAGCACGATCTCCTGTCCATTCATTGCCTCGAAGAAAACGGTGGCCGCATCGTAGCGATCGAACCACAGTACGCGTGGCGATACTTTGTCTGCCTGGCTTACCAAGACCGCGACTAGCGTTGTCTTCCCCACACCGGTTTTCGCAACAACGTTCAGATGGCCTGGCACCATGCCGGGTCGACTCTCATGGAAGTTGAAGCAATAGACCGTGCCACCTTCGGTGGGAAGAATTACCAAGCACTCGCCCCACAGTTGGCCGTCGAACCTCCCCTGCGGATATCCGTGCATCGACGCGAAGTCCGCGAACTGGATCGTCTCGATCTTCCCGACCCGCCCGTTATGTCGCTTTGTCGCGCCCGGGATTTGCGACCAGAAGGCCCGTTCCATACCGGTCGTCTCCACGATAGGAGGAACGCCCCATCCCTTGAATACTTCGCCTACGCGGCTCACTGCGTCATCAAGACTGTTCAGAGCTTCCCCTTCCGGGTCTGGCCGGGTAGCGTCTACCGGGACGTGCACCAATACGCTCATATGGTGCGTTCCGCTGACCGAGCGATTGGCCGCCTGGCGCTTCAGGACGTTCGCGATCTGTTGCGCTTGTTCGGCCGTGTCTCGTCCTTGCCCCAACCGACGCTCGTACGTTGCCGCCTGCAGGTTTGCGTCGAGCTTGTCGATCGGGAAGAACTTCTGCGTAACGATCATCTCCGCGTCTGCTCGATGAAATGCGTCGCCCATACCGGCGCGCGAGCCGGTCGGCCATTGCGACATGGCCAGCACCTGGCCGACGCGCCAGTGATTCACGCCCTTCACTTCAAGCACGCCCTTTCCGAGAACGCTGCTTCGACCGCACTGGACATAGGCTGTCGCGATAGCCTGCGCGAGGTCGTATGACCCTGCTTTGACCGGCCCGTCCTCCAGAGTCACCAGATACCGGAGAAACCTCGCGAGTTCGCAGAACTTCCCGTCCTCGGTCACGACCGATCCCAATCGGACAGGTGCATAGTGCGCAAGCGAAGTCATGAGGGATTTCACCTTGTCCTCAAGATCGCGAACTTGCCGATCTTCGCGCTCCATCCTACCGAGGCCGCCTGAAGGGTCGAACGCGCTGAAAACGCGTTCGACCAACCCCGCCGAGCCGGAGTAATGCCGATACCGGACGATCGAGATGTAGATCTCATGTCGATAGAGCGGGCCCCGTTCATATCGCTCCCTGAACCGATCGTTGAGGACGCGCGGAAACCATGCCTTATATTCACCCGCCGGCCAAACGACTTGCTTCCGGCGAATGTCGTGCACGTAAATTCCGACGTTGCTATCGGAGATCGCACGCAAAGCTTCATTGCGGCCGCGCTTGTAGTGTTGGACGCCGAACCCATCGAGCATTTCAGCCGACAGCCCGGTAAGGCGAATGATCTGGATCTTCGCTCCGTCGATGGTATTCAACGTGTGCTCGTTGTAGTACGAGTCGACACCGAAGGGGATTTCCTTGACCAACTTCAGGTCGGCCGCCTGGTCCAGATCACCCTCGGATTGGTATCGAACCGGCGACCCGTCAAAATATCTGTCGAGAGCATTAAGGGACATACGTCTTGGTTCCATTCCAGTACGCGCGTGCGCGCGATCTCACAGCAGATCCAGCACTCTCGTACCAGACCGCGAGAGCAAACTTATCGCGCGCGGTAATCAGATAGGAGGCGATCAGGAGGATCGGAATCAGCACAAGCACCCAGATGTTTCGCCAGAAAAGGAAAATCACCGCCGGGAGAACCCACGACGCCAGGAACAGCTCAGCCAGGCAGTGCCAGAGCATCCACGGCTGCACCAACCCGACTGGGATTTCGGTAACTTCCGGTTCCATGTCGACTTCCCCGATCGTTCACGCTACGTCGATTTGAACCACTGCTTGCGCATTGTTGATTGCAGTGGCCGCTTGCCCCTTGAGATAGACGACGATCGCAGGCACGCAGAAAAATACAAAGCAGACTACGACTGCGATGACGCCCGTTTTCACGTGGATCCAGCCCTTGCCGACCATAAGGATGATGATCCCAAGCACCGCCATGAAAATGAACGGGCCGCCGTCGATGAACAGCCACGTAACGAAGTCCTTGACGAGTTGCGTGAAGGTGCCATAGCCGACCGCATGCGCATATTGCGGAACCGTGAATGCTCCACCTGCGAGCAGCGCGAGGCCCAGGACCGAGAGAATTCGGCTCTTCCGGCGGACCGCGCTCGCCTGTGTCAACTGTTGCAGCTTCGACATCTCTATTTCCCCTTTCTCTATCAAATTAGTTGTACTACTCACACACGACAATGCCGCCCACTCCGGAGAGTGGGCGGTATGTCTAGATCACTGCGCTCCGGTAGTGAACGACCACGTCTTGTTTCGCGGCAATCCGTCGCGCGCCCCGCCGAACGTTACGGTGTACCGCGTGTTCGGTTGCAATGGCGCCGTCGGGATCAGAAACGCCGTTCCCGGCGGCAGCAAGTTATTGGGATCCGCGATAGCTCCGGCGGCCGACCCCGATACGGCCGATGCAGGCAGGAGCAACCGTGTCGCGACGATAGCTCCTGATGCGTCGGTCAGTTGGAACGATGTTGCGGTGAGCTTGTTGCTCTGCGCCGCGTTGACCCGCACCATGATCGGCCGACCCGGCTGAGAGAGGTCGCCCGCGGGATTCGGCGACTCCGCCGCCATACGGGTTGCAACGTTGGTTTCGCCGTCGTACGGCGCGGTCACCACAAGGTTCTCATCGACCTGCTGACCACCTTCCGACGGCGTTCCATTCAGGTCAACCGCGCTCGATGCGTTCGGCGATCGCGTAAGCCCCGTCGACGTACCCAGGTCTAGTACGCAGAAGTACGCCGGATTATTCGACTGCAGGGGTGTTGCGACACCGACCCCCACGGATTCGGTGTTGGCAGTAACGCTGACGAGGTGGTAGACCGTATTCATCAGCTGCGCCCAGCACCCGAGTGCGTTTGCCGCGTCGCCGCTCGCACCAAAATTTGCGGCGACTACTTCCGAAACGAACTGCGACGTCGGCGCGCCGGCGGCCCGAGCTCGAAGCAGCGGCCACGCTCCCGTGAAACCCGGTAACGTGTTCACTTCGTCATGGCCAAGCGCTTGCAATGCACCGCTCAGGAGGTTGGTTTGTTCGTACTTCGCGTGAGCCGTTGCAGCTGCATCGAGGGAAAGGTCTTGACGAAGAAGGCCCACACCGAGAGCTTGTCGGTAGTTGTTGATTGCTGCGTAAAGCGTCGCCGTGGCGCTTTGGTCCGGGTAAGTGGCCGCCGGCACCGAGGTCTGTGGAGGTAGTGCGCTATTGTTTGCGGGCGGATTCACGCCTCCCGCATTTCCGCCGTTGCCGGTCGAAGGATTACCACCGCTGCCACCATCGCCACCGCCACCCCCACATGCGGCGAGTGCCCCCGCGACGAGCACGCTGATCAGAGTCAGTGAAAGTTTGTTGCCCTGGCCATTCATTGTTGTTTTCTCTCCTGGTTGAAGATGCGGGTAGGTTTCTACCCGTGTGCATTATATATCCCCAATGGGGACTATCAAGAACTTTTTACGATTTTCTATTCCACTGGATGATGTCTCGAACGAAAGCCTTCCCGAGATCCGGCATCGGTCTGAAATCGGCTGAGTTCGCTGGCAATAGCCATTTGTTCAGTGATCGCAATGGCGCATGAATCCTTGCCGCTATCCCCTCTCTAGTCAGGTTCAACTCCTTCATCGCAAGCCGAAGCAACTCTTGCTGCGGCAGCTCGGCCAGTTCACGATCCATTTCAGCGGTACACATCTGGTCCAACTGCTCCTGCTCGCTGCGAATACCCTTCCCCACCTTTACCTCCCCGAATCTGTCTTTTCTCACCAGTTGTTGGTTGGGCCAAATACTCCGCCTGGTCCCCGCGCGCTATCCCAACACACATCGCCCCGGCGATTTCCGAAGATCGGACATGGCGTCCAGGTCGGATCGGCCCCTTGCCAGTTTTTCCACGTGAGAAGGATCTGTTGCCGCGCTGGCGTGTAGATACAGCTCGCGATCCAGAGATATTGATTCCAAGGACCAGTGCCAAATTGGTTCGAGTACCAACCGGGTCTGGACACGACCAACGCGCCATAAGCCGGCGCGTCTGAGACGACGTAACGATCGCTCGCCCGCACCACCGTACCGAGGTTCCCACCGTTCGCGGTCTTGAACGACGCGAGGTTCCGGTTGCCGCTCGGATCCCAAACGACACCATTGGCCGTCACCCTGTAGTCGCCATTTACCGGAGTCCACGTCGCCGTCGGAATTCTGTCAATGGTCGACCTTTTGAGGTAATTCTCCATTCGATCCATTATCGGATTGCACACCGCAAGCGCGGATTCAACCCCATCGGAACCGCCCGGTGACGTGCCGCCGGGACTGACTGGCGGCATCAAGCACTGGTAGTAACCTCTTTCGGCTCGCCAAGAACGTGGCGCCGAACATCCTGGGACATTCGGCGTTCCAACTGGCTGGGATACCAGTTGCGCTTGCGCGATTTGTGCGCCTAGAGAGGCGGCCAGGACCACGTGTCTTCCCAATCGTCGAGTTTTCATCGCCGGATCCTTACGCATCGTTTCCGAAACTGCAGCCCACACGGATATCCGCCTGCAGTCCGAGTTCGTCGTTGATGCGGGTGCGATTACCGTCCGCAAGCACGTTGAAGATCTGCAGAACCCATTGGCTGCCGTTCCAGCCCATCTGATACACAACTCCCGAGATCGGCGGGTTATGGTTTGCGAACTCAACAGCAGATGTGACCGGAGTAATTGAGTACCACGCGGTCCCGCCGGGCCCACACGCCGGCGGTGTCACGCCCCAGCCGTTGTAGTAGCCCGCGTACTGACCCGTTGTCGTAAGGTTGCCCACCAAATTGCTGATCGCCACCCATCTACCCGTCCGGTTGCATATGAACGCCTGGTTGTTGTCGCGGACCGTGATCTGATTCCACGAGCACGTTGCAGATGTGTTGAACGTCAAACGATCCGCCCACATATCGCCATTGACGTTCATACCTGCCGGCATGGCGCCACCGTTTCCCGCCGCGACCGTGCCGGCGGCGTAAACGTCGCCCGTGCGAAGTCCACCGGCCCAACCGGGCGGCAAGTCATCTGGATCCATCCCGTTTGTGGCAATCCGACCGCTGAACCTCCCGCGGGTGCCGTTCACCGTACCTGCGTTGTTGATGTCGTTCCCCCCCATGCCGAGCGCAGTCTGCATGGTGTTCAAATCTGGCCGGTTCGGAACGCTCACGCGGTACAGGTAGCCGTTACCACCTGACGCAGTGCCGCCGAACGTCAACAGTGACGCGAGGTGCCCGCTGCCCGGGTTCCGCCATCCCGCCATTGCGAGCCTCCATCCGCCATACGTGCCGACAGCGGTGTTCGGATCCATCGTCACGTCGCCCATCTGCCGCACGTATGGAACGAATCCACCTTGAGCGCCCGACTGCGCAGCTACCTGAACAAGCTGCTTCGCTTCGATCGCGTCGCCGTTTTCTGACGTCACGATCGCCTGGAGTTGGCCCGGTGCCGGCTGCCGGACCTGTAACACCCAGTTTTGCCTGAATGCATTCGTTTCGGAGACACCCGGTGCCAGATATCCTGCGTTCCGCAGCATTGCTGTTGTGATGACGAGCGGTGCCCCGGAGGTCGCCGTTTGACTTAGGGTCGCGCCGAAATCCTTCACGTACTGCTCTGCCGCCTTCACAATCTGGCGTTGCTGTCCGGCAGTTACTGCACTCTTCACATTTGCCGTACCTTGTGCCGACCATGCCAGTAAGCCGCCAACACTTATCGTCGACAGCGCGAGCGCAACGAGAAATCCGAGTATCGCTTCCATGGTTTATGGCTTAACCTCCGCCTGATACAGCAAGCTCCAGAAAGGAACGGTAGAGGGGATAGCATGTGGCGCCCCTCCAACGATTCCCGTTGCTACCCCGTTCGCGGTTGACGTCATGTACCACGCTTCGCTGGCGTCGGTTTCTTCAATCACCCGGCCGACTGCGCCCGGAACGATCGGCGCCCATGCATACACGATGCGGCTCCCCCCGGCGTTCGCGTCGATCTTGCAGGTGGCGCCCGCAGGCGGTACAACCCCGATCTGCGACTGCACCGCGATTGAGTCGCCGGTAAGCCCGGGATTCGATATTGCCGTCCGGACGCACGCATCCGCATACGCAACCACACGATCCGCTGCTACATCCGCCCGGGCTTCGGCCTGGCCAACGGGGCCGCCTCCGATAACGCTCGTCGCGATTCCCGCGGCCTGCGAAATCAGTCCGCCGAATACCATCAGAACGACGAGAGGAAGGAGTGCGTATCCCACGGTTGGCCCTTGCTCTTACTGAATAGTGACCACGATGGTCGCGCTGTCGGTACACGCCTTCGACGCGGTTACTCGGTCCGGGGGGTTAGACGCCGTGAAGGTCGTGCCGGAGACTGCGAGCGAAACGTAGTCTTTCATGCCCGACACAACAGCCGCACACTGGTCCTTCGTTTCCGACCCACCACCGCCGAACGTGACAACGCCTTGCGCTCCGTTATTTGCGCTCGCGAACGTCACGGAGTTGCCCCAGACATCGACCACCGTCGAACCATTGCGAACCATGTTGGCCGGGACCACACGCGACGAGATCAGCTCCGCCGCGTTGGCGGTCGTGAAGTTCGCGTATCCATTGCCGCTCTGTGCGAACCCTGAACGCGCGTTCGCGATCAGATGCGAGATATCGGTCACCATCTGCGACCCCTTGTTCGCGGAGAACGCCGAAACGCTCGCAACACCCACCCCTGCGAGCGCGAGCAAGCCCAGTGCGATATATGCCAATCTAGCGAGAATTGCATCCATGATTTATCCCTTTTCGTTTGAACACGCTTAAAAAGACCCAACAGCTGTCGAACTGTCGGCAGTAAGGTCGTTCACCCCAAGCTGAAGGATGAACACAACACCTATAAGGACTACAAAGAGCACTGCACCCCACATCACACTCGTCAACACAAAACGGCGCTTCATTCGCACCATTTCCTTTCCTGATACGACTTCCATTTTTTCAGCGAACTCGTCCGATTCTTCCCGCGCCTTGATCGCCTCGATCAAGTCGTACGAAGGAAAGTCGGTCTTCGCTTCTAGCATTGCGTTTGCGAGTGACTTCCCGCCGACAATTCCGTCACGAATTGGTTTTAAGCGAGACGCCAACCACGGCGAACCAAACTGCATCTGCTCTGCCAAAGCGTTCTTGTCGATGACGCCAGACTTCAGTAAGACGGAGAACGTCAAAAGCCACGCCGTCCCACTGACATAGCGGTAAGAGCTGAACGGAAAGACGTACTTGTCGGCGAAGGTCCGTCCCTTGCCCGTCCAGCGCGGAAGCGCCCAGGCGATTCCCGCAATCGAGCCGACGAACAGCGCGCTCACCACCAGCGGCACCCACCCGGTGGCGACCTTGGAGAGCCCGAGCATTACGGCGGCCCAGCCGGTCCATTTCTCAGCCGGATAGAAGGTCGCGTATTGCGGAACGACAAATCCACCGAGAACTAACAAGAATCCATAGACGGCTAGCGCGTACACGACCGGTTGCGACATGCTCGAGGCGAACTGCCAGCGAATATCGGCCAACATGTCTTCGAGCTCGAGCACCATGCGCATCGCGCTCGGCAGCGTGCCGGATCGCTCCCCTGACCCGATGATCGTGCGTTCCATAGGGCCGAGCGATGCTCCCGTCGCAACTGTTAGCGATCGCCCCCCACGCACGGCTTTCTCGATTTGGCCGACAGCGGCAGCCGCCTTTCGGTTGGGCCGCAGCGCACGCGTAACCCAGCTGCCTGCGTCGCGCTGCAGCAGGCTAGTCTGATAGTCTTTGAGAATATCAACGAGCTTCTTCTCGCCTTTTTTCCCTTTCTCACCGTCACCGAGCAGCCCCTCTGCGATGTCGTAGATTTTTCGCCGATGACGCCACGACAGCTTTGCTCTCTTCATCCTGCCACCCGTGTGGTTGCCTTCTCGACGATTTCCGCGACATTCCTATGTACATCTACGGGATCGACGATCCCGCCGATGACGAGGTTCATTGCGTTCTCGAGCATCGAAAGATCCGAGCCCGGCCGAGCGCGATGCTTCCTCGCGGCAACTGCAGACCCATGATCGCGAAGATCATCGAGCAGCTCAGGTGTGGCCACCACAATCTCCGCAACCGCCCTTCGATCGATCACGCCGCTCCCATCGCACTCGTCGCAGCCTGCGCCACGGACATTCATCTTGGACGTATCGCCCCAGCTCGGCAGTGCCTTCGCGATATGGGGAGGCAAGTCACGATCCAGATCGAGCGCCCGTCGACACGACGGGCAAAGGATCGGCACAACACGCTGCCCCATAAATCCTGCGAGTAAGCCCGGTGCGCAAGTTACTCGCCGCGGCAGCTCTTCGATGTCGAGGCCCTCCAGTCGGTCTATCAGCCCGAATGGATCGTTTTCGTGCAATGTCGAAACTACAAAGTGCCCGGTTCGTCCCGCGTGCATTGCAGCAAGCGCCTCAAGGGCGCGGCGAATCTCTCCGACCACAATCGTGTCGGGGTCCATTCGGAGCGCATGCGCGACATACTCCACAAAATCGTCGGTCGTCAGCTGCAATGCCCACGGCATCGGCAGCTCAGTCGGGTTCTCTATCGCTATATGACTCGTTGCCGGAAAGAGACGCTTCTGATGCTTCAAGAGCTCATGAATCGTTGTCGTTTTTCCGCTGTTCGTCGGTCCGAGAACCAGAAAAATCCCCATCGGCTTCCAGAGGATCTCTTCGATCAACCTGATCTGGCGCGCTGTAAACCCCATATTTGCAAACTGCGGCTCACCCTCGGGTTTGGCAGGCACTCGCAGCTTCAGGGGACGCGCTTCCGTTCTGCGTGTTCGCCGTGTCGACTCATGCTCGGAGTATTGAATGCGCGCACGGAGGAAGCCGCCAACGCCGTCTGGCCAAGCGGGGCCGCGGATGAATCGTACGCTGTCCAAACCGACGTCGCCGAACACCGCGCCGTCTATCTGCCCGCTCTGGAATTCGGTCGGCTTATAGTACGAATCAAACGAGGTCGACAATCCCGTACAGATACAACGAATCATCTCCTCACCGTTGGCGCGATCCATACTGAGGTGCGAATCGACGACGTCCATAATGTCGCCGCGATAGCGAACTTGGATCTCCGTGTGCTGCTTGCGGATAGTGATCGCGAGATCGTTGATACCCATGGCTGCGAGCGACGCAAAGAGTTGACGCGTTCGTTGCAGCGTTCTTTGATCACTCGCGACGGACCCAACCGCTTCGGCGCCATTCGCGTCGCGTAGCGCAGCGAGCCGCTCCGCGGAGACGTATTCCACGTGTGGGTCGATTCCCTCTCGCTTCAGGTCGCGAATCCACGTCAAAAGCGCGGGATTGAACTTGAGTCGCTGGTCGACGTGCAGATCGCGCGAGATCGCTCGGTGCACATCTCGCACTTGCTCCGGCGTCAAGCGGCCCGACTGCAGGAGTTCCTGGCCCACATCGCGGCTGTTTTCAGCTGCACGCGCTTCCGCATGAATCATCTGCTTCGACGGCATAAAGCCGAGAGCAACTGCCGCCTCTCCGAATGCCTTGCCCATATGCTGGGAGTACAGTACCTGCGCACGAATAGGCGTTGGTGGTTCCGGGAATCGGATCGTGTGGCTCAGGTTGTCTTCTCCGACACTTCCATATTGGAGAACACCGCGCCGTGCCCCTTGCGCGCGCAGTTCGCTTTTGCTTGCCACCGTGTCGCGATTGGGAATTGCCACCCCGGCCGCAGCTGCGGATTCGATAGCGTTGACTTTCATACGCCCGCCTTTGAAATCGGTGAGGCGGTTTCGGAGGAGCTGTACATCGTCGCTTCGACTCGCCACTGCTGCGTCTGAAAATCGAACGATGTTCCATTTACCCGCATTGCCGGCACTTCGTCGAAGTCGGCGCCGAGCAGCCACGGCGGAGCGTAGGTTTCGAGGGTTACGTTTGTGACCCCCCACATCGGCGCGGAGGTATCCAGCGCAGGTGCACCGGGAAGCTTCGGCTGTTCACCCCCGGTCAACGTCAGCTTCAGACTGTTCTTTTGTGCGAATGTCCAGATTGCCCGGCGAGCGTCCGATTGAGTCAGCGCCGTCCCCGCAACCGTTGGTGGCAACGCGAAATCGTCTAGCACCTCGGTTGATCGATCGCCTCCTGCGTCGAGCACTCCAGGCGCATCCGCGGCAAGGCCGCCTGCCCTATTCCAGCCGACGGTTACGTTGACGCGTCCTCTGTTCGAAACACATCCCCAAGTTGAGACAACCCAGCCATCTCGCTCGAAGTCCTGCGTCTCCCATTTCCGGCCACACGCCGCGATCACCGAATTCGAGCTGGACTCCGTCGCCCACGGCAATGCCATTCGCGCAGCCTTTGCGGCAGCAGCCTGCCGCTGCTGGAGCGCTCGAATGCTAGCGATTCGCTCCTGCTCGGCGAGCTCCGCTTGCCGGGCATGGAGGAATAGGCCAATGCCGCCCGCGAGAGCGACGACGGATACGCCCGCCGCGGGAATTGCCCACCGGCGCCACACGCTAGCAGTGAGATCCTGCAATGGAGGAGTCTTCCGTGCTGCGCGGACTAGATCAACGAGATCGTCGATCCCCCCCGTTACCTGGTTCCACTCGCTTTCCGATCCGAAGCCCTCGATTACCTGGTCGATCTCTTCAGGCGTACCGACTCGATCGCCATCGGGCAGGATTCCGTGTTCGTCATGAACTGCTATCAACCACTCGCGACCGTTCTCCAACGCGTAGCGTCCAACCCATGGTTGCGGATGCGCATCGGCGATGGTCGCCGCGAGCGAGCGGAATTCTGTGGCCTTGCGGCCGGGAATGGGTTCTCCCTGACCGACCTGGACGACGCCGTGCACACTTTTGCGCACGATTCCCCAAGCCCCGTCGGTGGCTGCCAGTCGACGGAGCGTACCCTGCGAGGGTAGACGCTCCTCGTACCGCCAGATCAAACCGACGACGAAGGGCTTTCGGACATCCGGAAGCGAAATTGACTCGAGCACTTTAGTACCTCACCACACGCGTTTCGGTCCGACCGGCTCGCTTCCGTGTAAGGGTGACGTCCGCACTACCGATTCGTGCGACACGCCAGCCAGCGAAGGTATCGCCGACGTGCACGTCGTCGACTCGGCCGCCGGAGGCAAGCGTGGCACTGAATTTGCCGTTGTAGGAGTCGATGCCTTTCACCTCGACGAAGCCTGCGCCGGGTTCGAGGGGAGGCAACGCTGGTACCTGGGCGTGGTGCGAAGGGCCGCCGATCCCGGGTGGCAGGCCAAGTGCGCTAACGGGGGGACTTGCCGAACCGTTTGCTTCGCGGATCGCTTTCTCCAGCTCGGCGATGCGTTTTTCCGCTTCGAGCATAGGGATCCGCTTTTGCATCAACGCCAGCCGGGCGCCATCCGAGACAGCTCCGTCCAGCGGCGGCTCATCTTTTCCGACCGGCGCTACTGACGCACTCGTCGGTGCCATTGCCGAGGCGGCAACGGCGCTTCCGGCGACTGTAGATGCCGACGCGGCGTGAGCGTGTTGGACCACGGCGAGCGCGAAGACATATCCGGCAAAGGTTCGAACGTTTCTCATTGTTGGCCTCACAGGAGTCGAGCCGAGATCACGATTGCGAGAATCGTGTCTTTCTTCTGCGCGTCCACACCTCCCCCAAGTAATGGGAACGACGGAGAGCCGACTCCATTCTTGTTGACGCTGGCGGTCTGCTGATACATTCCGGTAATCACAAGCGAGTCTCCCGGTTTCAGCGAAATCGATTGCTGGAATCGAGATTGTTGGAGCGTTCGCAGTTGAACGCCTGCCTGATCCGACTTCGCGTTCGGCGGATATGGTTCGAGTGCGGTGAGATTCGACATCGTCATGTCGAATACAACGTAGATGCGGCCATCCTTGAAGCTGGGCAAGAACGCGCCCGTGAAGCCAGGTGTCACGGTCGCAGTTTGAATGCCGCTTGTCGCCCCCACGTTCGCGGCAAGCGTGCTTTGAGTTTGATTTACGTAGTCTTGATTCGTTGACGCCTGTAAGTTCAACGTCTTGCCGTTCAGAGTTACGCCGGACCTTTGCACGACTTGGGAAACATTTCCAAGAGACGAAAGCGCCTGTATCGCCGCGCTTGAACCCGCAAGCGGACCGCTCAGGATCGTCGCACCCAGCGACATTGCTGACGCGGCGCCGGAGACCTTCGGCACCGAAGCACCGGCAAAGGTTATGCCCGTGTGTCCGCTACCGCTCTTGTAAGCCAGCGCGAGATTAGCTCCGTAGTTCTCGTTGCTCGCCAGGTGGACCTCGTACACGTGGACATCGATTGCGATCTGCTTCGCAAAGCGAGCATTGAGATCCTTAATCCAGCGCTCAAGGCGATCGCATTGCGGAGGGGTGCCGGTAACCGTGACCACACCGAGCTCACGGTCGGCGCGCACGTCAGCTCCCGGACCTGCGATCGCTTTGGCGGTTGCTTCGATGGTGTCCCACGGCTTTACGGAGGCGGTCAGCGTCATCGTTTGCCCGCTATTTGACGCTCCCGCGCTTGTCGACGGCGTCGCCATAGGGCTAGACCCACCGACACCCGACGTATCCTGCGTCGTGATCGATCCGTTCATCGTCGCGCCTTCGTTTACGCTCGAAACGTCGAAGGTCCGAGTCTCGGTGCGATAGAACGTCACAATTCCGTCGCGATAGTTGAACCACACCCCAAATGCCGTCGCGACGCGGTCTAACAGCCCTTTCAACGGCCCCGAGTAACGAAAGTCGCGTCCACTTTCCAGAGATACGGCCGCCACCGCCCCTCCCGGCTGCGCAATATTTTGAACTCCTACCGGCATGCCGGGCGGAAGCGGTGGCAGGACGCCAGTGGCTGCGGTACTCGCAGTGCCGGCTGCCGCTGCCGGCATAGGCGCCATGTTCAAAGCTGACGGGTCGACAACCGCCCGCACCCCGACTCGGCTGCTAATCCAGTCTGCAACGTCCTGTAGGGACCGGACCGTGCGGTTGAATACGACCTCGCTTTCATAGATCGCCGGCTGCGGCTTGCTGGCTCGGATCTCTTCGCCCATCAACCACGATGAGCCGTGAACCTTCACGACCGACCGTGATTCCGGCTTCGATGCCACCTGAGACTTAGCGTCGTTCGCGATCGATTCCTGCGAGCGAGTGATCTGCTGAACACCGCAACCGGAGAGGGCCGTTGAGACTACCGTCGCAGCAATCGTCACGCGCGTGAAAGAGGTAGTTGCGCCCATTATTCGTTCCCCGCTTGATGAACCACCATCGATCTGTTTCCGGTGTATAAGTCCGCACGAATGTCTGCACCGTTCGAGGCAAGAGCCTCGATTACCTGTTGGGCGGCGGAGACAAAGTCCCCGACGAAGGTCGCCGCGTTTGGCACGATCCAGTCCTGCTGTACGTCCCATACAACCGTCCATCCGGCTCGCGCTGCCCACGACTGCAACTGCGACTGGATCGGTTTGCCGGCAACGAGCGCAAACGCCTCGATGCTTTTCTCCGGCATGGCCGCAGCGATAGGCGCTCCCACCGCCGGCGTCGATGTCTGGCTCGGAGCACCGTGCGGCGCCAACGTCAGCCCGCTCTCGGCCGCGGCCGGCTTATATGGCGCGATGTGGACAACGCCGGTCGCGCCAGCAGCCTGTGTTTCCACAGCGGCAATGGCTGACGAGCAGGTAAGGACCGCGATAAAAACCGCGACGCGTTTTCTGGCTGCGCTCATTTGGTCTCCTTCTTCGGCTCGGCCCGCGGTGCATCCAGGACGATCCATGTTTTTCGCCCGGGAACCTCTGCAACGGTCAGTGGATATCCTGCGTCGGTCATTGCGTGGAGCACGGTAGACATTGCTTCCGACAAGGTGCCCGGCACATGGCTGTCGGCCGTGACCGGCACTTCGATCGGGCTCTCCCATCGAAGGGTTCCTCCCTCGGCCTCGACCCATCGTTTCAACGCAACGGCGAGCGTCCCATCCGCAGCGTTGAGCTCGAACCCCTGCTTCGTGCCGGGCGCCTGGACGTCCATAGGAGGCGCAGGATCAAGCGGTACTGCAGCTCTACGCTTTCCTCGCAGAGGCTTGAAATACGCGTCGTCGACCATGACCACCTCAGTCGCGGGGATCGATGCGTCTTGAAGCCCGATAGCGTGATAGGCGGGCGCACCGCATGCGCTCAGAGTGAGCGTCGACAGCGAAAGCAGGACCGCGCGCCCGACCATTGCACGTCCAGTCATTGCGTCACCTCACTTTGCTGGTTGCACTCGGGATAAGAAAAAGCCGCGCGCGAAGAACACGCGCGCGGCGAAGCCGCCTGAATCCGGGCACGAGTTTGGCGTTTTTCAGGCGGGACACGGCCAGGGCTGGCAGTGCCTTGAGAAAGCTGGTTGAGCTTGTCGTAGACGCGACGCGCGTAGCGCATCCGCTTGGCGGGTGTGACAGCGTTATATGCGCCTACGGCCGTCCACGTCAGACCGAGCTTCGCGATGTTTTGAGAGAGAATCCACGCGCCGATGTAGGCGGATTTGCACGCATCGAGTAAGTCGAGTCGCGTAATTCCGTAAGGTGCGAGTTTCGGCAACCACCAGGTATTGATTTGCATCAAACCCAGATCGGTCGAGCCGTTGCTGTTGACGTTCACCGCCGTCGGATTGAATCCGGACTCGACGGCGGCAATGGACCGAAGCAACAGTGGATTGACGCGATGGTACGCCGCCGCGTCATCAAGACAATCAGCGTGCGCCGGTACAACTTGTAACAATACGGACGCGACCACGACGCGTAAGGACGCGCCGCGGCGCCATTGTTGCCGTAGAATACGGGCAGCCATGGGTGAGCTCGCAAATTTCACACTGGTCAGGCCGTATCGGGTGCGCCAACACCTGATGCGGCCACTTCCCTCCCAGGTGCGCCAACACCTGTTCAGGCTTTCACTTCCATTACATTACTTTTCCTGCTTCAAAAACTCGAACCGGACGTCCGTCACACCGGGCAGCGTGTCTTTCACGAAGTCCAGAGCGATATCCGCCCTGCGAAAAAGCTTCGTTTTTGCCAGCGCGGTCTGAACGTCAAACTCCTTACCATCCGGCAAAGTCACGACCATTCGCCACCAGCGATTTCCGTCGATCGATACCTCTTTCAACGACACCACCAATGGGGACTTTTCGTAGCTCGCGAAAACCTGCCCCAGCTGCAGCAGCTCCTTTCTCGTTACCGCGGGCATATCTGACCCTTTCCTCGAAATCAAAGAAAGGACGAGTAATGCCACGTCGGTCGGCAGCCTTCCACGCTTCATCGGTTTTTTTCACGTTTGATACGATTCGTGGTCATGAATCGCATCAAACGATACGACGAATGACATCAATCGTCAACGCGAATGACTCGAATCGCAGATCTCTGCCCCGAATCGCGAAGGACTGCTTTGCTAAGGCGACGCCATTATATATCCCCATTGGGGACAATTGTGAAATTGTTACAATTTGGCGAGGTGGTGAACGGGCGCTGCAGCGCGCGCCGTTCTGTGGCCTGCGTGGAGCGGAAGGACCAGCAAAAGGCGGAAGGATCGAGATTGAGCGGTCTCCGGACGGGCGACCGCTCGTGACCACGTCTTTTTACTTATTACGACGGGGTGAAGAAAAACTTTAAAAATTCTTTCAAAGCGCGCCGATGAGCGCCTCGGACGTCCCATGAAAGTGGCGACGGGCGAGCGATGCGCGGAGGATACGCTCACGCATTTCGTGCGGGCGTGAAACGCCCGCGATCGTCCAACTCTTCGCTGCCCTGTCCGTCGTTTGAATCAGCACCGTGCCAATTCCAAACGGGCGTTGCCACCAAGCCTGATACGAGAGCACGTTCTGGATTCTCGCGAATTCCACACTGGCGGACGCACGGTTCAACACACCTCGGTGGAACGTGATCCGGGCCTGGTCGACTACCGCGCTATCGGTCTTCATGCCCAACCACACCCATCCTGCGCGAGCGAATAGGATCGCCGCAACGGCAAGCGGCAACCACCAGGGAAAATTCCAGTGATGTTGGAAGGCATATCGGACAACGAACACGAGCGCCGCGATCTCTAGCAACAAACGACCGATAGTGGGCACCATCTGCGGAGTAGCGGGGCGCAGGACTAGCTGGGCGTCGGATTCCCTGTACGTATGTGCAGGCCGCTCTTCCGCCCGTTCTGACCGAGCCGAGCGCACCATTGGATCCTGCGGCCGCGCAGGCGCGGCCATTCTTTCCCTCTGAGCCGATCGTCGCATATACCCTCTCCTCATCCGTTATTCGAAAATTACGCCGTCGTATCTGCAGCGCGTATAAACGCCCCTCGCGCCCGGCCCCAGCGTCTTCGTCCGTGCCAAGGCTGTCGCCGCGACATCCGGGGTGATATCCAGGAACACGCACAACGTGCGAATTGCTTCACTTCGGACCAGCTTCTGCAGTTGCTCAAGCGAGAACGATGTCGAAGCTTCCTGGAGCGCGATTTCCCCCCACTCTTCGCTGGCCACCATTTCCTCGCTCGAGCTGAAGGATAGGAAGCGATCGTAGCCATCGTCGTCGTCGAACGGACAGATGACATTGAAGTACAGACCCATCGCATGCCGCTTCGCGACAAGGATCTTCTCGAGACTGATTGATTTCATGTCAGCCGACCGGAGTGATGACGAACGCGACCGCGGCGGCCGGACGCAGGCGAAGCGCGACGAGATGCCGGTAAGTTTTCACTGGTTAACCTTAGTCGTATGCGTTGCGGGAGAGCGCTAGCTATCCGCTGCTAAACTGTTCAGATACACTATCGCCACCCCATCATGTTATATCCCCACAGGGGATATAACAAGTGGAAGGGAACGCGGCGTGCTCCGGAGATCTTCACAAACGCATCGAGCACCACTGCGCGATGGCTCGGGGTACGCCAGTTGAAATATCAACTTGTCCTGGTATCCAGGCCACTCAGCCAACACATGGCCACGAGAAAGAAGCAGTCAGTCGACGTATCGCAACAAGAAGAGCTCCGCCACGCAATGGAGGTGCTCGGCATGACGCGCGCAGAGTTTGCCGCGCGTATCAGCGTTCCCATCCGCACTCTCGATAAATGGCTACTCCCATCAGAATCCTCGGATTTCCGGGCGCTCCCAGCCATGGGCCGTGCGTACGTTCGAGAAATCCTCGAATGGCACCGGCAGCAACACGGTATCGAACCCGGCGAGTCCGACGGCTAGCTCGTCCGTCACCCGTGACCGATGTTCACCCTGAAGGTGACCTATAGCAACCGGTCGACTTCGATTGTCTAACGAATACGGCCTTCAGCCCAAAGTCGCGCCGATCTTCGCACGTAACCAAGCCGTATACGCCGTTCGCTCGAGCGGATTCCGGAAGGTGGCATTCGATTCCGAGTATGACGTTGCTTTTCCACCGTCCGCAATGAACTGCGTTACATAGTCACGCCGCTGCTCCGTTGAAAGCGCTTTGATCGCAGCGGAAATCGCCGCGGCCCGCTCCTCCGCAGCACTCGCACTCGCCGCATCGGAGACGGCGGATCGCGGAGCTCTTCCGACCGCAGGTACCACGTCGACCTCCAAACTACTCCCCCCCTCGAAGACGGTTCGGAGGTAGCCGCCGACGTTTCCTTTTATCTGATTCCGCCGGCGCTTATCCTCAACGTAATCGACCGCCTTCGCAGCGCGATCCGGCTCCTGCTGAATCCACAAGGTCGCGAGGCGATCTGCTATGCCGAGATCTCGAAGTCGACGGTAGGTCTCCGACGAGCGAATCGCAGCGTGTTCCGAATCATCATTTCCGTCGTACACGGACGCTTGTGGGTTTTCCTCGATCAAGAACCGAATGTCCGTCACCCGACGGTTTGCACGTCTATATTCAGGACTCACGATGATATTCGATACCGTATTGACTTCCTTGACCGCCTTCTTTATGACCTCTCCGTTGAAGTGTTTGAACTCGTCGTAGGTGCTCGCTTCCGCTCCGAGCAGCTTGCGCCAAACTTCCACCGAAATCCAACCGGTGGACCCAGTCCGCTTAAACCGCAAACAATTCTCATAAAGCGCAAGGGCATAAGCGCCATTGAACTGCTTTTGCACGTTGATGTTGATCAGCAAGTAGATGTCCGGGTTGGCAAGCTTGTTTGCCAACCAATTGCTGTACTCATAGGTGCAAACACCATTCTTGATACCGGCGTGGCTAAGCAAGGTAGACACGTCCCAATCACTCTCACCACTCGCATGCAACAAGTCAAACTCGATCGGTGTCGTCGTGATTTTCTTTAGCGCCTTCTTCAAGGCGTCCGTATTCTTGCTGTCGAATCCCAGCATCTCGCTCATGATTCGCACCGGAATGGAATGTGTCTTCTTGGTGAGCAGCTCGTCGTATGCGTTGAGCGCCAAGACATTTACCAGCTTCCGATCGAGGAGCCCGAGGTCACCTCCCACATGCACTGTGGCCACGTGTTTGCGCAGTTCAGTTGATATTGCGGTCGAGCCATTTGTCGAACTTGCCTTCGGCGATCCCATTTTTCCCCTCGCGTAATGCGATCCATTCTAGACGCGAAAGGTAATGTCTTCAAGTCAAACGACATGACCTTTTAGAGCGGTCCCCACAAACCATGACCTTACCTTGGAACGCCCCACAAACCATGACCTTCGGGCGGACGGTACTTGTCATCCGAATCACTGCGAGCGTTGCCCCATAAACCCCGACCTATGGGCGCGCCCCTCGACGCCGGCCTTCTCTCCCCCCATAAATCACGACCTATCCGCGCTGCCCCATGAACCATGACCTATCGCCGGGCCCCACAAACCATGACCTATCACCGCGCCCCCACAAACCGCGACTTGTCACTTCCCCACAAACCATGACCTAATACGCCTCGTCAGCATTGCGCCCGCCAGATTCGACCGGTGCTCGGCTCGGGCCCGTCCACAACCCCATAAACCATGACTTTTCCCGACGCTGCTTGTGACGTCCGGTCTCGCAGCACCCTCAGCTGCCCCTTTGGATGAACCTCGCCCCATAAACGCCGACCTTTGGCGAGCCGGACGGCCCCACTGAACGGGTCTTTTCCGACCGGATTTCGCCCCCACAAATCCCGACCATTCATTTTTTCTTTTATTTTCAAGGAATTAGACTAATGTAAGTCCACACTTTCGGTCGATCTGGCGCCCCACAAACCATGACGTTTCGCCGGAATTCGGAGTTCGGAAGCAGGTTTCAAACGCCCTCCCCGTAAACTCCGACCATTCGCCCCACAAACCCTGACCTGTCTCGAACACCGCAAACAAGCCCTAATAATTCAATGGGTTACGGACGCTTCTTCATCATTAGCCTCCGCCCCATGAACCATGACCTTCCCCACATACGCCGACCTTTCGAGCCGATTTGGCCCCATAGAGCCTGACCTTCCAACCCATAAACCCTGACCCAACTGCCCGGAGAAGCCCGTACGGCGGGCGACTCAGGGTGCCAAAGGTTTTAAAAGGTTGTTGTTTTTTAAAAAACAACACCACGTAACCCACCGCATTCGCAGATCTCGCGCCCGGCCGTGGACAACTTGGCTGTACACAACGCAAGGTTGTGCACAGCCCCGGATGCTTCGCACCCGGGGTACCCAAGTTGCCCACCGCCTCCCCGCGGCGCTGCCCTTCGGGCCTGCGCGCCCCTACGGGGCTTGCCCGACATAGAGATAGAAAAACTTCAACCGATCTCTCGAGTACAGGCAACGCAACCTGACAAGCTATCCATCGGATAGCTATCGGATAGCTATCCGATACCCTCAATAGTCGGTGACGCCCATCTCTCGAAGTTTCCGAATTGCGGCGATTCCGCGCTCGACGACCTCGCCGAAGGTAATTTTCGCTGCGGCTGCCTCGAATTCCAGGTCAACGATGTTCTGGGCAGTAAGCTTGAAGTTCTTTTGAATATTCCGCCCGGTCCTCCGGCGATTGTCCACAACGTGGCTTACAGGAGGAGTTGCGGAGTCGTGACCAGCCGGACGCTGTACAGCGGGTGCGGTTCGCGCCGAAGGTGAGGTTGTCGCTGGCTCAGCCTGCGCCGAGTTCATGCCACTTCTCGTTTCGGCGGCTGGGGCCCTACTCGGGAAGCCGGTCTCAGCTGCAATTCGGTCGAGTTCGTCGCGGGTCGGTCGCTTGTCTTGTCGGCTGGGCTGGCGCGGTTCGAAGCCTGCGAGGTCAAATGGGCTTTTGCGGTCCATTTATGCCACCTGTTGCGATTGCGCCATGCCTTCACGCAGTTTCGCGATAACTTCGCTCGCGAACTCTTCGGCGTTGGTGATGGCTTTGTCCAGGTTGGACACTTCTTTCGGATCCAGGTCGCCAAGGGGAACGGCGAACGAGAACATTGCTTTATATGCCTCGCGTTCGTTCAATTCGGTCGTGAAGAGGTTGATGCCGGCCGATTCGAACGAGGCAGTGAGGTGCTTCATCGTTTTTGTCCTGATGATCGGACTGGTGCGCGTCAAGAGAACACCATAGGGCACCTTCCGACGCGACATCTTTTCCTGCTGCTGGACTACTTTCAGCGCACGCGATGCTTGAGACGCGTCGAGTTGCGACCCCTGCATTGGGATGACAATCAGATCCGCCTGGCTGACGGCAAGGATGACAATCTTTGCGGCGGTACCTTCAAGATCGACGATCACGAATGGGGTCTGCGCGGCTGCCTCTTCGATCTTGTCGATGATGTTCTCTTCGTCCGCGTCGGACACTACGCGCAGGTTGTCCGGTTTAGCTCCGCCGGCCGCCCACATCGCGACGGGCTTATTCGGATCAGCATCAATGACGGTTACCTGAGTTTGGCGAGCTAGCTGGTCTGCAAGAACCAAGGCAGAGGTCGTTTTACCAACCCCCCCTTTCGGGCTAACGATCACGATAACAGGCATCTGTACACCTCCTTGTAAATTGATATCGGATAGCTATCCGATATCAAGAATTAAATGGCGACCGTTCTGGTATCGGATAGCTATCCGATACCATGCGCCCGGGTGGACGGCAGCAGATAGCGGATAGCTATCCGATAGCTTGTCGATATCCGGGATCGGATCGCACATTGCCGGATGATATCAGGTAGCTATCGGATAGCCAGCAGATATCCGATAGCTACCTGATGAATCTTGCCTCAGGGGTCAGGTATCCGATAGCTACCAGCTATCCAGTATGGCACTGCTCAACGGTCAAACAGATAGCTATCCGATACCAGTCAGGAGGAAGTAACGCGTCTATCCGTCGGCGAGCCGTACCTGCTACTCCCTCGAATCCACTACCGCAAGCCGCCCCCCGGACGGAGTCACGGATGCGTGACTATTGCGTTACTACGCGGGTACCACGGCAGTCACGCACGACTCGGTGATCAAGTTTTGATATCGGATAGCTATCCGATAGCTATCCGATATCTATTGAGAGGAGCGGACCTTTGTTTGCTGGAGAGGGCACCGATCCTTTTTCAGGTAATGGTGATCCGGCCTAACCAGCGGCGAGCCGTAGCGCTCTCGAGAAAAACGAGATTGATATGATTGGAGATGGTATCGGATAGCTATCTGATACCATATTGTCCCAGGATTAATGCGTGCCATCGCGACGTTCTCGTGACTGACAGCACTTGCGATCACGGATCCTGCCGGCAAGGCCACGGGCAACTGCGACTGTGCGCCGCATAACCATGAGGCCGCAGAAAGTCGATAGTGCCGGGGCAGGGGGGGGGCTTAACGCCCGGACAGCGGTGTTCCCGGCCCACCTATGGCGCCAAAATTACGTAATCAGACGGTGGCGGACTCCGAATTCGACCGCCTCTTCGTCTGTTTTAGCACCTACCTTCTTACGTGCGCTCTCGATGTGATATGCGACTGACGCCTCGCTGCATTGAAGGATGCGGGCCATTTCCCAATCGCTTTTGCCTTCCTTTCGGCCCTTCAGGCAGGCAACTTCCTCGGCGGTCAGATCCGCGCTGTGCCGGGAGCCGTGATGCTGCAGATGTCTGGTCAAGAGTGCCTCCATTGGTTGGGGTGCGAGCGATATGTACCGAAATGGCGCGCGGCTTGGCCGCGTTTCGTTAGATCTTATGCCTCTTCCTTGGTATGGAGGGCGCTTTCGCTCTAGAGAAGGGCGAAAATTGCATATCTGATAACTACTCTTATCAGATGGTGCACTTTTGGCTGTTAGATCGGCCGCCTTTTCCCCTATACTTGTTCCGGCCCCGCCCGGCAAGGCTGGGCGGACGCCTGCGTCGCACTGACGGAAGCGACCGACATTCGGCGCCGCACCGGGACAATGGTCGGCGCTACAGTTTTCGTAGCGCTCACTACGCCTCGCCTCGGACGAGCCTCAACCATCTTTACGGGGAACATCAGCATGACCAACACCACAAATCAAGACACGCCGTGCCTCTGCATCGGCGGCCCGCTGCACGGGCACGCATTCGCGCCAGGCTTCGCCGTCTCGGCAAGCCTGACCTATCGCACCGCCGACTTGGTTGCCAGGGACCCCTCGCACTACGTCGAATACACGCGCAAGATGCTCACGCGGACCGTCGACGGGCAGCCGCAGTCGCGGGACTTCTTCGTGCTCGCTACGCGCATGGAGGCCGGCAAGGTGCTTGTTCGGGGCCTGTCGGACGAGGCGGCGCTGGCTGCAACGCAGGCCGCTCCCGACGATTTCTGGAAGTGAGCGCCGATGCGTCGCGCCGGATGTCGTCACCCGCTGGCGGCATGAGCGACCCGCAAAGCGTCCTGCAGACGCTGCTCGACGACGATCGCGCGGTCCGCGACGCATTTACGCACGCGCTCGCGCCGGAGCTCGGCACCCTGGCCGAGGCACTCGTCGAGTGCTTTGCGCGCTGGCAGCCGATACACGATGCCGCGACTACGCTGTCGGCGCCGCGCACGGACCTGATGAACGGCCTCGTGCACGGCGCGCTCGACGACCTGATCGTGTCGGTGAAATTGCTGGTGGCGGGGAAGGCGGCGGCGTCCGGCAATCTGTTCCGGCAGGCGATCGAGGGCATCGCGATGGCGGTGCTGTGCTCGACCGGCGGGGAGCTGGTCCTCCAGGCCCGCCCGAAGCAGGGGGACGTTCGCGGCTGCTATTGGGCAAGGGTGATGGCCGGCGACGACCGCCTCGTCGAGGGGCAGCGGGCGCTCCAGCAACTGGCGCTGAACGCGGAGGTCTTACGGCTGCCAGCCGGCTGGATTCGGTGGTTGACCGAAGCGCAGAAGCTGTACAGCGGCGTGAGCCACGCCAGTCTCATGACGATATCGCTGCGGACCAATTTCCAGTCACCCGAAGCGATCTCGTTCGGCGCGCATTTCGATCCCGATAAGGTCTACTGGTATCGCGCCGGCCTGGTTCACCGTCACCTGATGGCGCGCGAGCTTGCCGCGGTGATGCCTTACCTGCTCGCCGCGATGGGGCAGGCCGAAAGTTGACGAATTTTCTTCGGCCGCGCCGTGTGATCGCCGGCAGGCGACGCCCTAACCGATCTGAGGAAAATGTATGGCGGCATCTGAAGTAGCAGTGGCGGCGTCTGAAGTCGCAAAAGTCGTGGCGCAAGCACCCACGGTGAATTGGTGGGTGGTCGTGGCGTCGAGCGCCGTAATCGGCGCGGCGGTCAACGCGACGACGTCGCTGGTAACCCAACACCTCGCGTGGAAGCGCGAGCAGGCGAAGCTCGCCGATCAGCGGGCGCATGAGGCTGCGAAGCAGGCGGAGCAGCGTGCGCCCGCCCAGCTCGAAGTCGCGCTGATGCTCGAGGATTTCATGCGGCAAGCCGTCGGCTACCTCGACGCCTGGGACGCGCGGTTCACTGACTGGCTTGTGGAGCAGCACGGTGAGGCGACGACTGAACCACGTCCTTGGAGCGCATTGACGTTTGACACGTCGCTGGTCGAGCACTGGTCCGCCGTAACGATCGACATCCAGTCACAGTGTCGCGAGTTTCCGTTGGCACTCGCGGCGAGTAGTGCATGGGTTGGGGAGGCCTACGACGAATGGGCCGACTTCCCCGATCTATGTTGGCTCGAAGGCCAACGCGCCACCCTTTACGGACTGCAAGTAGGCGAACTGGCCGCCAAGATCCGCGAGACGATCGCGGTGCCCATGTCCAACTTGACGACTGATAGTTTTGATCGACTGCAGCGCGAGTTCGATCGGATCAAGCGCCGCTACGTCGACGAACACGGAAAGCTGACGCTGATACCGGACCTGAAGGCCCGCTTGCAGCGGGAGTGCCCGCAAGTGGCGAAGTCGCTGGATCCGGTGGACGCTCCGGCTGGCAGCTGAGGCGCGGCAGGTTCCATCGTGGCCGTTGTCGAGTCCGGCGCGGCGATTGGATCGAGGGAAGGGTG